>JAOZRP010000001.1 GCA_029940125.1 bacterium | reverse complement strand
AGCTTTCAGTAAAACATTAAAAAACTTGTTAAGCTAAAAGCTAAGGGTTGGGAACTAACGGCTCATCCGGAAACGGTAGTTTCCGGATGGACGCCAATTAGTCTGCAGAACTTTCCAGGCCGGCGGCGATTTCCGCCTGCAGGCCGGCGACGACTTTAAGCGGATCGGCGGCCCGTTTGATCGGTCGGCCGACAACCACGTAGTCGGCGCCGCTCTGGATAGCCTGGGCTGCCGTGGTCACCCGTTTCTGGTCGTCCTCTTCAATTTCCCGGTTGACGCCGGGCCTGATTCCCGGGGTGACGACAAGAAAATTGTCACCCAGTTGGCCGCGCAGCCGTTCTGCCTCCAGGCCGGAGGAGACGATGCCGTCGCAGCCCAGTTCCAGGGCTTTTTTGGCCCGGTAGTAGACCAGCTCTTCAATGGTGCCGGTGAGGCCCATCTGCCGCAGGTCGTCCTCGCAGAAGCTGGTCAGGACGGTGACCCCGAGAATTTTGATGTCCTGTCGCGCCTGCACCGCTGCTTCGATGATGGCGTCGTTGCCATGAACGGTGGCGAAGGTGACGCCCCGGTCGTTCAACTGGCGAACCGCCAGTTTGACGGTTTCGGGGACGTCAAAGAACTTCAGGTCAAGCATCACCTTGTGGCCCCGCCTGGTAATCCATTCCACCATCGGGAAGCCGCCGGCAAGAAAAAGCTGCAGCCCAACCTTGTAAAAGTTGACCTGGCCTTCCAGCTTTTCCACCCAGGTCTTGGCCTCGTCGGCGGTGGGAACGTCAAGGGCGAAAATGAGGCGGTCAGTCAGGGGGATGTTTTTGCTGTTCATAAAACTGCCTTTCCGTGGAGATTATCAGGTTTTATGCGGCTGGGCATCAAAGATGCCGGCTATATGTTCTTTGCCTGATTAGGGTAAACTTCATTTTTCTGACCTGTATTGTCAGAAATGTGCCATGTGATGTTCGGGCTTGGTTCATAGCGGTTTTGGCCGCCGGACGAATCACCCGGACGGTGATTCGCGGCGGACGCCTCGGAGCCGGCCACGGACGGCCGGCGAGAATGAGCGGGAACCATGCCGGAACATCAGGGCGCTAGGCTATAATGAACCCCTGGTTTTTGTCAATAAATATTGCTTTATTTTTGTTTGTTGTTGGGTTACGTTGGTGCCCCTGCCGACCCGCGTGGGCCGGTAAAATTGCCGGAAAAGAAGACAGATCATGGTATTTGTAAAGATTCTCCTGCCCATTTTCCTGATCATCGCCCTGGGAGTGCTGTTTGAGAAAACCAAGGGTCCTGACTTTAAATCCATTTCCGACCTGACCCTCTATTTTTTCACCCCCTGCCTGATTTTTTCCGGCTTGATCAAGGGCCATGAGCAGCTCAGCAGTTTTCTGCCCCGGGCCATTGTCTTCATGGTGCTGATGACCCTGTTTTTCTGGGGCCTGTCGGCGCTCTTCGGCCATCTGACGGGTCTTGACGCCCGGGAAACCAGTGCCTTTTCTCTGGCGACCATCATGATGAATACCGGCAATTACGGCCTGCCCCTGGTGCTTTTTGCCTTTGGCAAGGAAGGCCTGGCGTATGCTGTCATTGTCCTGGTTTTGTTTACTTTTCCCCTGGGCACCCTGGCCGTTTACATCGCTTCCCGGGGGCAGGCTTCCATCAAGGAGTCGCTGCTGGAGATTTTTAAAATACCGTTGTTTCACGCCATTATCCTGGCTTCCATCTGGCGGGGATTTCAGCTGCCGCTGCCGGCGATCGCCCTGCAGGCCATCGACCTGGTGGGCCAGGCGGCCATCCCGGGGCTGTTGATGCTTTTGGGCATGCAGCTTTCCCGAACCAGGATCAGCGGCGGCGTGCTGCTGCCGGTGCTGGGCAGCAGCACCTTTCGCCTGGTACTTTCCCCCCTGGTTGCCATCGCCTTGTGCGGCTTCCTGAATATCCACGGCCTGCCGCGCCAGGTTCTTATCCTCCAGACCAGTACGCCGTCGGCCATTATTCCCCTGCTTTACGCCATTAACTACGATACCCACCCCGAGATTGTGGCGGCGACCATTTTTGTTTCCACCCTTCTCAGCGGCGTCACCCTGACCGGGGTGCTTCTTTACCTGGGCGTTGGTTGAAGCCGGCGGCGCCTTCCTGTTTTTGCCCCTTCTTTCCTGTTAGAACAATATTTTATGTTAATGAAAAAAACCGGGAATAACGCCCGGTTTTTTTGGTTTTTCTCCTTGACAAACCATGATGATACAGGTATCTAGTGGGGATAAGTGGTTAAAAGTGGGTAATTCTTGTGTCTTCAGGGTTTCCAGTGGGAGAGCACAGTGTTTCGCGGCCGATACGAATACTCTATTGATGCCAAGGGGCGGTTGAATATTCCGGCCAAGGTAAGAGAGTTGTTGGTGCGGGAATATACCCCGTCGCTGATGGTGACCAATGGCTTTGACGGCTGCCTTGATTGCTTTCCCTATCCCGAGTGGACCAGCCTGGAAAACAAGGTTTCTCTCCTGCCGCAAAACAAAAAGGAAGTAAAGAGCTTCCACCGGTTTTATCTTTCAGCCGCGGTTGAATGTTCTCTGGATAAGCAGGGGCGGATACTGATCCCCCCCTCTCTGCGCAGCTACGCCCAGTTGGAAAAAGAAGTGGTTATTGTCTGCGCGGTGAAAAAGATAGAGATCTGGAGCAAAGAGCGCTGGGAGACTGAATTGGCCGAGACGCTTGGCGCTGCCGGGGAAATCAGTGCCGCCATGGCTGAATTCGGCATATGAGCCATGCCGGCGGATACCAGGCATGTACCGGTTCTTCTAGCTGAAACCCTGACCTATCTCAACGTTTCGCGTTTCAGGGATCAGGATGGCATCTTTGTTGATGCGACCTTCGGCGGCGGCGGGCACAGCCGGGCAATTCTGGAGCATACCGGCCGGGGGACGAAAGTTGTCGCCATCGACCGGGATCAGGCTGCCGTCGGCAGGGCTGTTCCGCTGCGGGAGCGCTATGGTGATCGCTTCACGCTTCTTCAGGGTAATTTTGCCGATCTTTCCCAGTTGCTTCAAGAGGTTCAAATCAAGGGCATTGATGCCCTGCTGCTGGATCTCGGACTTTCCTCCTATCAGTTGAGCAATGCACCACGGGGATTCAGCTTTCAGCTTGATGGACCGTTGGATATGCGCATGGACCAGAAACAGGAAATTTCCGCGGCGGATATTATCCGTACGGCCGGTGTTGATCAACTGCGTGACATCTTCAAGCGTTTCGGTGAAGAGCCCTATGCCGGATCCATTGCCCGGGCCATTGTCAAGGCCCGCTCCGTCAAGCCCATAACCACGACCAGGGAACTGGCTGATCTGATTGTTTCCCTGACGCCGCCGGACAAAATTCACCGGCGTCTCCATCCGGCTACCCGGGTGTTCCAGGCGCTGAGAATCGCCGTCAATGAAGAGCTGCAGGCCTTGGTTGCCGTGCTCGAGAGCGGGCTGGAATGGTTGAACCGGGGTGGGCGCCTGGTGGTGATCTCATATCATTCGCTTGAGGACCGGATTGTCAAAAGAATGTTCAGGCAATGGTCAGATCCCTGCATTTGCCCCCCCGGCCTGCCGGTATGCACCTGCGGCAAGGTTCCCCAGGTTCGTCGACTGACCGGGAAAGTAGTGGTGCCTGGCGCCGACGAGGTTAAACGCAACCCGCGCAGCCGCAGCGCCAGGTTGAGGGCAGTGGAGCGGTTATGAAAAAAAAGGTCGGCGGAGATCTGCGGTGGAAACTGGGCAATGCCGTCCTGCTGCTGTTGATGGTTGCTTCCATTTTTGCCTATGCCTGGGTGCACTACCAGGTGGTGGAGCATGGCTACCGGTTGGTGAAGGTTCGTCGGCAGGAAAAAACGGCCCAGGAAAATCATAAAAAATTGCTCTTGGAAATTGCCACCCTGAAACAGCATGACCGCCTGGAGAAAATCGGCCGTCGCAAGTTCGGCCTGCGTTATCCCGGATTGGGACAGAAAATCCTGTTGAAATGAAACGCTATCGGCAAAAAGATTCCCGGCGATGGGAACGCTGGAAAATTATATCCCTGGCCCTGGTCATGGTCTGCGGGGCGGTGGGTTTGTTGTCGCGGGCCTACTATCTCCAGGTGGTCAGGCATGACTTCTTTTATGCCAAGTCCCTGCAGCAGAGCCGCCGGGCGGTGGAGATCCGGCCGGAACGGGGAGAGATTCTTGATTCCCGGGGCAACAAGCTGGCCGTCAGCCTGGAGAGTGAATCGGTGTACGTCCAGCCCCACCGGATTGTCAGCAAGAAAAAGGCGGCCCGCAAACTGGCCCGCATCCTGCCGTACTCCAGCCGGCAGATATACCGTAAGCTGGCCAGCAAGAAAAGCTTTCAGTGGCTGGCCCGTGACGTGCTGCCCAGCCAGGCGGAAAAGATCAAGCGCCTTCACCTGCGGGGAGTGGGCTTCGTCAAGGAAAGTCGAAGGTTTTATCCCAACCGCGAACTGGCCGGCCAGCTCTTGGGATTTGTCGGCGTGGACAGCGAGGGACTGGAGGGCATCGAGCATTACTATGACCGTTACCTGCGGGGCAAGAAAAATATTGTTTTCCTGGAACGGGACGCCCGGAGGGGGATCCTTGACCCCGGTGATATAGGGTCCGTTGAGGGAACGAAAGGGGGAACGGTGGTGCTGACGCTCGACCGGGCGATTCAGCATGCGGTGGAGCAGGAACTGGGCCGGGCGGTCATCAGCTCCCGGGCCAAGCGGGGGCTGGCCGTGGTCATGGACGTGGAAGACGGCGCCATTCTGGCCATGTCCCAGTATCCGTTTTTCAACCCCAATTCGTTTACCAGCTCGAAGCCGTCCGTCTGGCGGAACCGGGCCGTGGTTGACATGATTGAGCCGGGGTCGACCTTCAAGGTTTTTACCGTGGCCGCGGCGCTGGAAAAGGGAGTGATTACTCCTGATACCCGCCTTGACTGTGAACAGGGCAAGTATCGGGTGGGGAACCGGATCATTCATGACACCCATAAGCACGGGATGTTGAGCGTTGGCGAGATCGTGAAGCTTTCCAGCAATATCGGCTGTTCGAAGATTGCCGCCCGGCTGGGCAAACGGGATTTTTACCAGTTTCTCCGTCGCTGCGGGTTCGGTTCACCGACCGGGATTGACTTCCCGGGCGAAAAACAGGGAAAGCTGCGCGACTGGCGCCGCTGGCGCGACGTGGATTTGAGCAACGTTTCCTTTGGCCAGGGAGTGGGAGTCACCCCGGTGCAGCTGATGATGGCCTACGCCGCCTTTGCCAACGGCGGCTACCTGGTGAAGCCGTACCTGGTGAAGCAGGTGCTCAATGAAAACGGCTGGAAAGTGTATGAGCACCATGCCTTCAGTGAGCGGCGCCGGGCGTTTTCGCCCCGGGTTTCCCGGCAGATCATGGCCATGCTGGAAGAGGTGGTTGATGATGACGGCACGGCGCCGAAAGCGCGCATTCCGGGATACTGGGTGGCGGGGAAAACCGGCACCTCGCAGAAATACGATCCACGGCAGAAAAGGTATTCCCGCAAAAATTACCTGGCCTCTTTTATCGGTTTTATCCCCGGTCCGGAAAACCGGGGGAAACTGCTGGTGTACGTGATGCTTGACGAGCCCCGAACCAGCATTTATGGCGGCATGGTGGCGGCTCCGGCCTTCAGCCGCATCGGCCAGCGCCTGCTGGCTTATCTCAATGTGGAGCCCAGCAGCCGGGTGATGCTGGCTGCCGGAACGAAAGATAAAGGTGGGACAGGGAGTCGGTCCAGGGTGAAAATCGTCGACCATTCGGTCTCCGCTCCAATCCCGACCGCCGCGAAAAAAAAGGATGCCCTGGCGGCACGCGCCGACGTGATGCCGGATTTTTCCGGCCGGTCGGTGCGTGACGTCCTGGCCTATTTCGGGACGCTGCCCGGCTCGCTTTCCATTCGCGGCAGCGGCAAAATCATGAAGCAGAAGCCCCTGCCGGGCCAGCGCATCGTGGCCGGGACGGGAATGGAATTTGTGCTGCAGGCGGAGAACTGAACGGCGGCAGAAATATGAAAGAAAGAACAAAATAACATGAATCAACGTCCATCCATGCCGTTGAACGACCTGCTTGGCGATCACGACGTCATTGCCCGGATCGGTGACGACGACGTTGTGATTACCGGGGTGCTGGCTGATTCCCGAAAGGTGAGCAGCGGCAGCCTGTTTGTCGCGGTGGCGGGAAATGTCGTGGACGGCCATGATTTTATTGATGAAGCGTGGCGGCGGGGGGCGGCAGCGGTCGTTGTCGACCGTCGCGACGTGTTTGAACACCGGAAAAAAAACGTGCCCGCTGGCCGGGTTCTCTGCCTGGTGCCGGACAGCCGCCGTTCCCTGGCCCGGCTGGCCGCCGGCTGGCACGGTTTTCCCGCCCGCTCCCTGGTGATGGTCGGCATTACCGGCACCAACGGCAAGACGACCATTGCCTACCTGCTGGAGCACCTGCTGACCCGGGCTGGCCATCGGGTGGGGGTTGTCAGTACGGTAAATTACCGTTTTGCCGGTTTGGAAGAGTCGGCAGCGCACACCACGCCAGGGGCCGATGAACTGCAGGCCTTGCTGCGGCGCATGGTGGATGCAGGGACGACCTGCTGTGTAATGGAGGTGTCTTCCCACGCCCTGGATCAGCAGCGGGCGGCTGAAATTCCTTTTTCGGTGGTGATTTTTACCAACCTCAGCCATGAACACCTGGATTACCACCGGGAAATGGAGTCCTATTTCCAGGCCAAAAAGCAGCTTTTCACCGGCTGTGACGGCAAGGTTTTTAAAGTGATCAACGGGGATGATGCCTGGGGCCGGCGCCTGTTGGGGGAAGTGGAAGGTCCCAAACTTTCCTATGGCTTGGAGCCGGAAGTTGAATTCAGGGCGCTGGAACCGGAATTTTCATCCCGGGGCACCACTTTCACCATTGAGGCGGCGGGAGAGCGCTGGCGGTGTCATTCACCGCTGATCGGCCGCTTCAATGTGCTCAATGTTCTGGCTGCCCTGGCGGCCGCCAGGCAGTTGGGCGGAATGATGGATTTGTTGCTGGAGGTCCTGGAAAGCTTCCCTCAGGTTCCCGGCCGCCTGCAGCGGGTGCCCAACCAGCGGAATCTCCATATTCTGGTTGATTACGCCCATACTCCCGACGCCCTGGAAAAGGTTTTGTCGTCCTTGCGGGAATGTGTTGGGGAAGGACGCCTGCTGACCCTGTTCGGCTGCGGCGGCGACCGCGACCGGCGGAAGCGGCCGGAAATGGGCCGCATTGCCCAGCGCTACAGCGATCTGGTGGTCGTAACCAGCGACAATCCCCGGCATGAAGATCCGGAACAGATTATTGCCGACATTCTGGACGGAATGACCCTCTCCGGGGATGTGCTGGTCGAAAAAGATCGCCGGCGGGCCATCGCCGCCCTGATTGCCGTCGGCCGGCCTGGCGACCTGCTGCTGATTGCCGGCAAGGGCCATGAATCCTACCAGCAGGTCGGGGATCAGAGGCTGCCCTTCGATGATGTGCAGGTGGTGAAAGAGGTGCTGGCCGCATGAGTATGGTTCCGGTGCCGGAGATTGTTTTGACCGGTTTCCAGATACGTCAGGCGCTTGGCTGCGGCCAGCCGTCGGCAGCCGATGAAAAACTGGTGATTTCCGGCGTTTGCACGGACAGCCGCCGGATAGAACCCGGCCACTTGTTTTTCTGCCTGCGGGGAGAAAAATTTGACGGCCACAATTTCATCTTCCAGGCGGTCGACGCCGGGGCGGCGGCGCTGGTGGTGGAGCATGCTTCCGTGAACCTGCGGGAGTTGTCTGAAAGCTGTCCGGAAGTATCTTTCTTTTCGGTGGCGGATACCCTGCTGGCCCTTGGCGACCTGGCCGCCTGGTGGCTGCGTCACCTGGATGTCAGGGTGATTGCCGTAACCGGCTCGAACGGTAAAACCACGACCCGGGAAATGATCCTCGGGATATTGTCCCGGAATTTGGAAGTGCATGGCAACCGGGAAAACCTGAACAACCTGATCGGGGTGCCGTTGACGATCCTCGAAGCTAAAAAACACCATCAGGCCGTGGTGCTGGAACTGGGGATGAACCGCCCCGGGGAGATCGCCCGCCTGGCGGCCGTTACCCGTCCCCACGGGGTGGTCCTGACCAATGTGGCCGAGGCTCACCTCGAAGGTCTGGGTAGCATCAATGACGTGGCGATGGCCAAGGGAGAGATTTTCCAGGGGCTGCGGGATGGGGGATATATTGTTTACAATGCCGATGACCGCCGCCTGAGTGAATTGGTTTCCCGGAAAGCCGCGGGAAAGAAGGACTGGAAGCTGGTGCCGGTATCGCTCAACAGCGGCAGCAGCAGCAGTAGCGGACTGCAGGTTGAGGGCTTGGAAATCACAGCTTCCGGGATGCGGTTTTCCCTGGGCACGACTTCTGAGTTTCAACCGGTTTCCCTGCCGTTGTGGGGACGTCACAACGTCATGAACGCCCTGCTGGCGGCCGAGGTTGGTCGGCAGGAAGGGCTTTCCCTGGCAGAAATCAGCCAAGGCCTTTCGCAGGTGTCGGTACCCGCTGGCCGTCTGGCTGTCTACGAGCCGGTCCCGGGCCGGGTGGTGATTGACGACAGCTATAATGCCAATCCCGCCTCCATGGAAGCGTCACTACAGGTTTTAAGTGAGATGCGCGGCGATGATTATGCCGTTGCGATTCTGGGAGACATGTTCGAACTGGGTGAAAATTCCGCCAGCCTCCATGCCCGGGTGGGCGCCGCCGCCGCCCGGGTGCGGCCGGACCTGCTGGTTACCTATGGTGACCGCAGTCAGGAAACGGCCCATGCGGCCCTTGCCGCCGGCATGCCGGAAAGCCGCGTCCTTTCTTTTGTGGTTGGCCAGGAGGACGACCTGTTGGAAAACGTCTGCCGGCGGCTTGCCGACCGCTGCCTGATTCTGGTCAAGGGCTCCCGGGGGATGGCCATGGATAAACTGGTGGAGCGCCTGCTGGCAGAGGGGGGAGCAAACTCGTGATTTATCATCTTCTCTATCCCCTGCATCATTTCTGGTCCCTGTTCAATGTTTTTAAATACATCTCTTTCCGGACCATTTACGCCAGCCTTACGGCCGTTGTCCTGGCGTTCTATCTCGGGCCCAAAATCATCAGCTGGCTGCGCAAGCTGCATATCGGCCAGGTGGTTCGTGATGATGGTCCCGAATCCCACCTGAAAAAAGCCGGAACCCCGACCATGGGCGGGGTGTTGATCCTGTTTTCAGCCGTGGTTTCCACCCTGTTGTGGGGAAACCTGACCAACATCTATCTCTGGCTGGTGGTGCTGGTGGCCCTGGCTTTCGGCGCCGTCGGCTTCGTGGATGACTACCGCAAGATGGTTCACAGGAATTCAAAGGGCTTGTCGGCCAGGAAGAAATTCGGCCTGCAGATTCTGATCGCCGGCCTGTTCAGCACCTGCCTCTACCTGCTGCCTTCCTACCCGTCCACTTTGATGATGCCGTTTTTGAAGCGGGTGGTTCCCGATCTGGGCTGCTGGTACATCCCTTTTGCCGTCCTGGTGGTGGTTGGTGCTTCCAATGCCGTGAACCTGACCGATGGGCTGGACGGACTGGCGACCGGCCCGTCAATTATTGCCTTCAGTGTCTACCTGATTTTTGCCTACCTGGCCGGGCACCGCCTGCTGTCAGGCTATTTGCAGATTGTTTACCTCCCGGGAGTAGGGGAACTGGCCATCTTTTGCGGGGCCATGGTGGGTTCCCTGTTGGGATTTCTCTGGTTTAATACCTATCCGGCCGACATTTTCATGGGTGATGTGGGATCTTTGTCGCTGGGCAGCTGCCTGGGCGCGGTGGCGGTGATGACCAAGCAGGAAATCGTGCTGATGCTGGTGGGAGGGATCTTCGTGCTGGAAACCCTTTCGGTCATCATCCAGGTGGCCTCGTTCAAGCTGATTGGCAAACGGGTTTTCCGCATGGCGCCGCTGCACCACCATTTTGAATTGAAAGGCTGGGCGGAGCCGAAGGTGATTGTCAGGTTCTGGATTATTTCGATCATGTTGTCCCTGCTAGCCTTGAGTACGCTGAAACTGCGCTGATGATTGTCGTACGCGACATTGACTGGAGATATTGATGTGAATGCGGCTGAAGATCTTTTGGGAGAAAATCCTGTGATGGACGGGGTGAAGCCGGTAACGATGAACGAGTCTGTGGAGACAGGCGATTACGCCCTGCAGGGCAAGAAAGTCCTGGTTGTCGGGCTGGGGGTCAGCGGTCTGGAAATGATCCGGTTTCTCTGTCGGCAGGGGGCCCTGGTATCCGCATCGGACAATCGTTCAGCCGCGGAGCTTGAGGATGTCCTTGCAGAGTTGAAAGAACTGCCGCTGGCTGAATTGGAGACTGGCGGCCATTCATCATCCTTGTTCCGGCAGCAGGATCTGATCGTTGTCAGTCCCGGGGTGCCCTGGTCCCTGGAGGTGCTGCGGCAGGCCAGGACTGAAAACATCCCGGTGGTCGGCGAGATTGAACTGGCCAGCCGGTTTATCCGGGAGCCGCTGGTCGGCCTGACCGGCACCAACGGCAAGACGACGACGGTAACCCTGCTGGGAGAGATGTTCAAGGCTGCCGGTCGACGGGCCTTTGTCGGCGGCAACATCGGCACCCCGGCGGTTGCCATGCTGCAGCCGGATGCGGACTGGGAGCTGGGGATTTTGGAGCTGAGCAGCTTCCAACTGGAGGGAGTGGTTCATTTCCGTCCCCGGGTGGCGGTGGTGCTCAACGTGACCCCGGACCACCAGGACCGCTACCGTGATGAAGATGCCTATCTGGCCGCGAAGATGAATATCAGCGCCAACCAGCAGCGCTCGGATTTTCTCCTGCTGAATGTCGATGACGACCGCCTGAATCTGCAGTACCGGCAACTGGAGGAACGCTGGCGGGATGGGGAGGAAATATCCCGACCCCTGCCGTTCAGCTGCCGGGCGGAGCTGGAGCTGGGGGGAAGCTTTGTCGGGCAGCGCATCCGCTGCTGCCTGCCCGGTACAGACGGCGCCGGGCGTGACCTTGACTTGTCGGCGCCGCCGCTGAAGCTTGCCGGGGAACATAACCGCAGCAACATGCTGGCGGCGTTCATGGTCGGTTTGATTTTCGGCTTGGAGCCGGAAGGCATGCTGACGTCGCTGGCTTCGTTCAGCGGCTTGCCGCACCGGCTGGAATATGTGGCCCGGGTGGCGGACGTTGACTATGTCAACGATTCCAAGGCCACCAACCTTGACGCGGTGGCTAAAGCCATTGTCAGTTTTGACCAGCCGGTGGTTCTGCTGCTGGGCGGCCGGGATAAAGGGGCACAATTCAGCGACCTGGAAGAGGTGCTCGGCGGGCGGGTCAGGGAGATTGTCCCGTTCGGCGAAGCGGCCGGGCTGGTTGTCCGGCAGCTGCCCCATTTTTGCGGGCCGAAGGCCGAAAATCTTGAGGAAGCCGTGGTGGCCGGCAGCCGCCTGGCCCACCCCGGCGACGTGGTGCTTCTTTCCCCGGGCTGTGCCAGTTTTGACGAGTTTTCCAGTTATAAACAGCGTGGCCAAGCCTTCATCAATATAGTTCATGCACTTGGAAGCGGAAGTCGGGATTAGATGAAACGCAAGGAAATCATCCTTTTACTGGTGGTTGGCAGCCTGGTTTTCCTGGGTGCTTTGATGATTTTCAGCGCCAGCGCCGTGCTGGCCCGGGATAAATACGGCTACAGCTACTACTTCCTGGCCCGGCAGCTGGTTTTCCTGGGCCTGGGATGGGTTGCCCTGCTGGTCTGCCGGCGGATAGACTACCACTGGTGGGCCAGGTTGTGCGCTCCCCTGCTGATTCTCAACCTGCTGCTGCTGGTCATCGTCCTGGTGCCCGGCTTCGGCCACCAGGCGGGCGGGGCGACCCGCTGGCTGCATACGCCGTTCTTTACCATTCAACCGGGAGAGTTGTGCAAGCTGGTGATGGTCATCTATATCGGCTCCTACCTGGCCAACCCCGACAATGAACTGCAGGATTTCAAGCGGGGCCTGCTGCCGCCCCTGCTGGTTCTGCTGCTCTTTATCGGCCTGCTGATGATGGAGCCGGATTTTGGCACCTCCGTGCTGATCCTGCTGCTGGTGGTCATGCTGTGCTGGATCGGCGGTGCCAGGCTGGTGCACCTGCTTTCCCTGGGCCTGCTGGCCCTGCCGGCCATTGCCCTGGTGGTCTACCGCTCTCCCTACCGCCTGAAAAGGATCATGACCTTTCTTGATCCCTGGAAAGACCCGCTGGGCAGCGGCTTCCAGGTGATCCAGTCGATGATGGCCATCGGGGTTGGCGGCATTAACGGCGTTGGTCTGGGGGACGGCAAGCAGAAGCTTTTCTTCCTGCCCGAGCCCCATACGGATTTTATCGTGGCGACCATTGGCGAGGAACTGGGCTTTCTGGGCATCTGCTTCCTGGTTGTGGCCGTGCTGGTCTTTCTGGCCACCGGTCTGCGGATCGCCCTGGCCAGCCGGGATCGTTTCGGCATGCTGCTGGCCGTGGGCCTGACGTTTTTGGTGGTGGTGCAGATGCTGGTCAATATGGGGGTCACCATGGGCGTACTGCCCACCAAGGGTTTGACCTATCCGTTTCTCAGCTACGGGGGTACTTCCCTGTTGACCAGTTTTACCGCGGTGGGAATTTTGATGAATGTCTGCCGTCAGGAGGGGGCGGTCGCCAAGCGTCGGCCGTCTCCGGGATATTGAACATGTTGGAGCTGAAAACAATCATGTTTGCTGGCGGGGGAACCGGCGGCCACCTGTTTCCCGGGATCGCCCTGGCCCAGGAGTTCCAGCGGCGCTTTCCCGAGGTGGAGATAATTTTTGCCGGGACCAGGAAGGGCCTGGAAGCCCGGGTCATTCCGCCGCTGGGCTACCGCCTGGTTTTTATTAAAATAGGGGGTTTGGTGGGCAAGGGGCTGCTGCATCGCTTGAAAGTCATTGCTTTATTGCCCCGGGCCCTGGTCCAGGCCCTGGTGCTCCTGGTCCGCTACCAGCCGGACCTGGTGGTGGGCTTGGGCGGTTATGCCAGCGCCCCGGTCCTGGTGGCGGCCGGCCTGGCCGGCATCCCCCTGGTGATCCAGGAGCAAAATGCCTTTCCCGGGCTGGCAAACCGTTGCCTGGCTCCCTTTGCCGCCGCCGTTTTTACCGCTTTTGAACCGGCCGAGAAGAAACTGCGCAGTCGGAAGATTATCAATGCCGGCAACCCGGTGCGGGCGGATTTTCCCCTGGGTGTGGAGCCTGCGGCCGGTGACGCGGCTGCCTTTGCCATCTTGGTTATTGGCGGCAGCCTGGGGGCCCGGTCTCTCAACCAGACAGTGCCCGCGGCGCTGGCCAGGCTGAAAGATGCCGGCGTTCCGGTTCGGGTCGTTCATCAGACCGGCAGCCGGGATCGCGACCAGGTGCGGCAGGCATATGAGGACAGCGGCGTTCCGGCGGAAGTGGAAGAATTTTTCGCGGACATGGGCGAACGGTATGCGGCGGCCGACCTGGTAATCTGCCGGGCCGGGGCCCTGACCCTGGCGGAGCTGGCCCTGGTTGGCCGGCCGGCGATCCTGGTTCCTTATCCCCATGCCGCCCATGATCATCAGCGGTTCAATGCCCGGGTGCTGGTGGAAAAGGGAGCGGCAGTGATGGTTGACGACCAGGAATTGAATGCCGGGGATCTGGCGGCGGTGTTGACCGAGTTGTACCGGGATCCCGACCGTCGCCGGCGGATGGCCAAGGCGGCTGCCGGCCTGGGACGTCCCCAAGCGGCGGCCCGGATCGTTGACGACTGCCTCCGGATCGTGGGGTGTACCGATAGCGAAGGAGCAGCAGGATGAAAATGCGCCACCGGGTTAAACGGATTCACTTTATCGGCATTGGCGGCAGCGGCATGAGCGGCATCGCCGAGGTGCTGCTGAATCTCGGCTACCAGGTTTCGGGTTCCGATCTGCAGCAGACGCCGGTGACCGAAAGGCTCGAGGAACTGGGAGCAAAGGTTTATCACGGCCATTCCCGGCAGCATGTGGGGGATGTTGAAGTGGTTGTGCGTTCTACCGCCGTCAAGGATGATAATCCCGAGGTGGTGGAGGCGCTGGAGCGGTCCATCCCGGTTATTCCCCGGGCCGAAATGCTGGCGGAGCTGATGCGGCTCAAATACGGGGTGGCAGTGGCCGGCACCCATGGAAAAACCACCACCACCTCGATGATTGCCACCATGCTGGCGGATACGGACCTCGATCCGACCATCGTCATTGGCGGCCGCCTGAACAGCCTCAAAAGCAGTGCCCGGCTGGGGCAGGGAGAAATCATGGTGGCGGAGGCGGATGAAAGTGACGGCTCCTTCCTTTACCTTTCTCCCATTATTGCCATGATCACCAATATTGACCGGGAACACCTGGACCACTACCAGGGAGGGGTGGCGGAAATTGAGGATGCTTTCGTGGCCTTTGCCAACAAGGTGCCCTTTTACGGCCTGGTCATTGTCTGTCTTGACGATCCCCGGGTGCAGGAAATCATTCCCCGGATCAGCCGCCGTCTCTGCACCTATGGCTTCAGCCCCCAGGCCGACCTGCGGGCGATAAAAGTGCTTATCGAGGGCATGAACAGCTCCTTTACCGTCATGGCCGGTGAACAGGAACTGGGTGAGGTAACCATCGCTCTGCCCGGCCGTCATTATGTCCAGAACGCCCTGGCGGCCATTGCCGCCGGTCTCGAGATGGGACTGGATTTTGGGCTGATCCGGCGCAATTTGCGGCAGTTCAGCGGCGTGCAGCGGCGGCTGCAGATAGTGGGTGAATACCGGGGGGCGATCGTTATCGATGACTACGGCCACCACCCCACGGAAATTATTGCCACGCTGGGAGCTTTGCGGCAGGCGTTTCCGGATCGCCGGCTGGTGGTGGTCTTTCAGCCGCACCGTTATACCAGGACCAAGCACCTTTTTGCCGATTTCCTGGTCGCTTTCAACGAGGCGGATGAGTTGCTGGTAACCGCTATTTACCCGGCCGGCGAGGTGCCTATTGAGGGTATTAGCGCTGAACATCTGGCGGAAGAAATCAAGCTTCACGGCCATAAAAATGTCCGCTATTTTGCCGACCAGCCGGCCATCGTCAGCTACCTGCAGGACAGCCTGCGGGACGATCAGGTGCTGGTGACCCTGGGGGCCGGGGACATCAATAAAGTGGGGCACACCCTGGTGGCGTCTTGAGAAGATAAACATACATTACATAGTGTTGCTGCCCGGAGCAAAATGATTTTCCCCGGCACGCAAAGGAGGGAAAAATGAAAAAAATGAGAAGAAAAAGTTCATGGTTGATGAGTGGAAGTCTCATGTTTATAGCCCTGCTGCTGGTTATGCAGCTGGCGTCCTGCGCCACCCCCGGGGGGCGGTCGCCAGGAGAAGTGCTGGACGACAGCACCATTGCCACGGCGGTGAATGTCAAGCTGATGAGCATGCCGGGGGTGCGCTCCCTGGGCATTGATGTTGACGTAATGCAGGGGGAGGTGATTCTCTCCGGCCGGGCCCACAGCGAAAACGAGGAGGCGCGGATTCTTGATGCGGTGCGGACGGTACGCGGGGTTAAAAAAGTTACCAGTCTGCTGAAAATAATTCCCTGATGTCTTTAGGCCGGCGCCCACCAATCAGCGAAAAGCTCATTGCTGATCTGAGCCGGGAGTTTGCCGGCCAGGTCCGGGAGCGGGTGCCACTGGCTGAACGGACCTGGATCAGGGTTGGGGGCGAAGCCCGCCTCTACCTGACGCCGACGGACGTGGAGTCTTTGCGGCGAATGCTTCGCCGTTTGCACGAATGGACGGTGCCGGTGCTGCCTTTGGGTGCCGGTGCCAACGTGGTGGTGGCCGATGCCGGAGTTTCAACCTCTGCAGTCATCAGTTTGGTGGAATACATGGGTAAAATAGCCGACCCGGTGGTTCACGGCAGCAAGGTCCAGCTCCAGGTGGACGGCGGGACGCGGCTTTCGTCCCTGCTGGATTATTGCCGTCGACATGGTTTCAGCGGCCTTGAATTTCTGGCCGGGATTCCCGGTTCCGCCGGCGGGGCCGCGGTTATGAACGCCGGGGCTTTCGGCCGTGAACTCAGTGATGCTCTGAACCGGGTCGTAACCTGTGATGTCCGGGGCGAGGTGCATTCCTGGCCGCGGCAGCAGCTGGACAGCGGCTACCGCTGCGGTGGCGTTCCCGCCGGGCAGCTGGTGATCGGTCTTGATCTGCGGCTTGAACCGGGTGATCCGGAAAAGATTGAACAGCAGATGGCGGAATATCGGCGGCTTCGCCGGCAGAAACAGCCATATGGCCTGCCCTCGGCCGGCTCTGTGTTCAAAAATCCTCCCGGTGACTTTGCCGGTCGCCTGGTTGATGCGGCCGGGTGCCGGGGCTGGCGCTGCGGCGGGGCGGTGGTATCCATGAAGCACGCGAATTTTATTACCACGGAGCCGGGTGCAACCGCGGCCGACGTCTTTGCCCTGATTGACCGGGTCAGGGAACAGGTTCGAAAAACCTTTTCTCTGGAGCTGGAGGAGGAGATTATCCGCCTCGGGGATGAGTATCCTCTCGCCTGGACGACGGAAGACAAGGAGTTGTAATGAACTTTACCAGGGAAATACTGCTCGAGAAAAAAATCGGCGTCTTGATGGGGGGACTGTCCGCGGAACGGGAAGTTTCCCTCAAAACCGGCGGGGCTGTTTTCGAGTCACTGAAGCGGCAGCACTTTCAGGCGGTTGAGATTGACGTGGACCGGGATGTCTGCCGGCGGCTGAAGGAAGAAGAGATTGAAGTTGCCTTCCTGGCCTTGCACGGGCGTTATGGTGAAGACGGTACCATCCAGGGGATACTTGAGTTCCTGGAAATTCCCTATACCGGTCCCGGGGTGATGGCCAGCAGCGTGGCGATGAACAAACTGGCTACCAAGCGCCTGCTGGAAAGCGCCGCCATTCCTACCCCGGCGTACATAGCCGCGACGGTTGGCAAGGCGGTTTTCGATGTTGAACCGCAGCCGGGGTATCCCCTGGTGGTGAAACCGGTTTGCGAGGGGTCGAGCTTGGGTATTTCCATTGTGCATGGCGAGGCCGAACTGCAGGCCGCCCAGGAAAAGGCGTTCACCTATGACGCGCAGATCCTGCTGGAACAGTTTATCCCCGGACGGGAAATAACCGCGGCGGTGCTGGAGGGAGAGCCATTGCCGTTGATTGAAATTCAGCCGCTCTCCGGTTTTTACGATTTTCAGGCCAAGTACACGCCTGGGGCGACCAACTACCTGGTGCCGGCTCCGCTTTCTGAACCGGTAACCAGGATGATCCAGGATCTGGCGGTACAGAGCTGCCGGGTGGTTGACTGCCTGTCCGGTGCGGTCCGGGTGGATTTTCGCCTTGATGAGGATGACCGGCCGCTGGTGATTGAAATCAATACCATTCCGGGAATGACGGCAACCAGCCTGCTGCCGAAAGCGGCCCGGTCAGCCGGCATTGATTTTGATGCCTTGATTACCACTATTCTTGGCGGGGCGTCTCTGAAAATTCAGTGAATAGTGAATAATGTTGGTGCATGGTGGCTGTTCGCCGTAAAAATAATCAAAATAAACTGAGCAATATAAGCCGGGAGCTGAAACGGGGGCGCAAGAAAAAAAAGAAAAAAGCATTTGGGACGCTGCTGATCCGAACCGGCGTGGTTGTGTTGATTATACTGGGCGCCGTATTGATCTGGACCCAGATGCCGCCGGTGGTCAGCTACTTCAGGCAGTTATTCATTCAACGAGGCATTGGGACGGTAAAGGAGGTTGTCGTGCAGGGAAACTACCATACGGCCAAGGAAGGAATCGTGCAGCAGTTGGATCTGGAACCGGGAATGTTGCTGTTTGACGTTGACCTGGCGGCGAAGCAGGCAGCAGTGGAAAAGCTGCCCTATGTAAAAACTGCCCAGCTCAGCCGGCAGTGGCCCGACCGGCTGCTGGTTTCAGTGACCGAAAGGGTGCCGGTTGCCATCGTTAACCTGGAACAGCTCTATTATGTTGACGCGGACGGGCAGATTTTCAAGGCCATTGATCCCGGAGAAGACGTCGACTTGCCGGTTTTCACCGGTTTGTCGGTGGCACAGCTTAAAAAGGACCCGGAACAGGGACGGATGCTGCTTGATCTTGGCTTGAAGCTGTTGTCCTGCTGGCAGGAACATGACCGGTTTCGGCAGGAAGGCATAGCGGAAATTCACCTGGATAATGCTTTTGGCCTGACGGTTTTCACCCGCCGCCACGTCTGGCAGCTGCGCCTGGGATTGGACCGGTTTCGATTAAAACTGAAACACTGGCAGAAAGTGCTTGATTATCTGGGCCGGGAAGTGGAGCAGGTGACCGGTTTTGATTGCAGTACCGGGGATTCGGTGGTGGTCAGGTATGGAGCGGCCGGCCATTAACCGGTGGATGCGCGGGGGAAGATATGGCTAAAAATGATCAGGTTATCGTTGGCTTGGATGTTGGGACCACGAAGATCTGCGCCATTGTCGGCAAGGTAGAAGCGGAAGGAATTGAGATCATCGGCATCGGCACCCATCCCTCTGAGGGCTTGCGCAAAGGGGTGGTGGTCAATATTGACAGCACGGTGGATTCCATCAAAAAGGCGGTTCATGAAGCTGAATTGATGTCGGGAACCGACATTAAAGCGGTGATTACCGGGATTGCCGGCGCCCACATCAAGGGCTTTAACAGTCACGGCATTATCGGGGTCAAGGACCGTGAGGTTTCGGCCAAGGATGTGGAAAAGGTCCTGGAAGCGGCCAAGGCGGTGGCCATTCCCCTTGATCGTGAAGTGATCCATACCATGGCCCAGGAATTCATTATTGACGACCAGGACGGCATCAGGGACCCGGTGGGCATGTCCGGAGTCCGATTGGAGGTAAAAGTTCACATTGTCACGGCCGCGGTTGCCTCGGCCCAGAATATTGTTCGTTCCTGCAACCGCGCCGGCCTGGAAGTGGAAGACATTGCCCTGCAGCAGCTGGCCTCCAGCGCCGCGGTCCTGACTCCGGAGGAGCGGGAGCTGGGGGTGGTGGTAATCGACGTCGGCGGCGGAACCACGGACATCGCTGTTTTTACCAACGGCAGCATCTGCTACACGGCGTCGCTGCCTCTGGGTGGAAATCAGCTGACCAGCGACATCGCCATCGGCCTGAGAACGCCGGTGACGGCGGCCGAAAAAATCAAGAAGCAGTATGGCTGTGCCATGATTTCCCTCATTGGCCAGAACGATACTATTGAGGTTCCCAGCGTCGGCGGCCGGCCGCCGCGGGTGTTGTCGCGGCAGGTTTTGGGCGAGATTATTGAGCCGCGGATGGAAGAAATCCTGGAACTGGTGAAAAGGGAGATTTACAAGTCCGGTTTTTACGACCAGGTGGTGTCCGGGGTGGTGCTGACCGGGGGGTCGACCCTGATGCCCGGGGTTGAGGAGTTGGCGGAATCCGTTTTTGAAATGCAGGCCCGCTCTGGCATTCCCCAGCATGTGGGCGGGCTTCTGGACATCGTCAAAAGCCCCATGTATGCCACCGGGGTCGGTCTGCTGATCACCGGGGCCCGGCAGTTTGGCTCCACCAAGAAGTTGCACAGCCGGGATAAAAGATTGTTTAACAAATTGTTTTCACGAATGAAAAGCTGGTTTGCGGAATTTTTTTAAAGCATCAAGCAGGGAGGGAGAAAATTATGTTTGAATTTGATGAACGGTCAAGGTTGCAGGCCAATATCAAGGTTATCGGCGTTGGCGGAGGGGGCAGCAACGCGGTCAACAGCATGATCAATGCCCAGGTTCAGGGGGTTGATTTTATTGTTGCCAATACCGATGCCCAGGCTTTGGAGGCGTCGCCGTCGCCGATTAAGCTGCAGCTTGGTTCACGCTTGACCCGTGGGTTGGGCGCCGGCGCCAATCCGGATATCGGCCGCAACGCCACCATTGAAGATACGGAAAAAATTTCCGAGCTGCTGAACGGGGCGGACATGGTGTTTATTACCGCCGGCATGGGCGGCGGCACCGGGACCGGCGGCGCTCCGGTGGTGGCAAAGCTGGCCAAGGAGTTCGGGGCCCTGGCGGTGGCCGTGGTTACCAAGCCTTTTATTTTTGAGGGGCGCAAACGGATGCGCCATGCCGAGGAAGGCCTGGAAGAGCTGCGGGAAAACGTGGACGCCCTGATTACCATTCCCAACCAGCGCCTGCTGAATATTGTCGGGAAGAACACCTCCATGGTGGAAGCCTTCCAGAAAGCTGACGAGGTGCTGGTTCAGGCGGTCCGCAGCATTTCCGACCTGATCAACGTCCACGGCCTGATCAACCTGGATTTCCAGGATGTCAAGACGGTGATGACCAATACCGGCCTGGCCCTGATGGGGACGGGGATCGCCAGCGGGGAAAACCGGGCCATTGAAGCGGCGCACCGGGCCATCGCTTCACCGCTGCTGGAGGACATCAGCATCCAGGGTGCCAAGGGGATTTTAATTAATATTTCCGCCGGCAGCAGCCTGACCCTTTTTGAAGTGAATGAAGCTTCCTCGCTGGTGCAGGAAGAAGCCCACGAAGATGCCAACATCATCTTTGGCGCTGTCCTGGATGAATCCATGGGTGACGACGTTCGGGTAACGGTGATTGCCACCGGGTTTGAGCCGGTGAAACAGCAGGTTCGGGGGCCGGGACTGGCGGGAACGAAATTTGCGCCCATCCCCCGGCGCCGCAACCTGGATCAACCTGCCTTTCAAAGCCGGGGCAGCAGTCGGGACACCGATCGCCAGGAAATTGTCCGAACGGTAAAAAAGGTAGTCGGCGCGCCTGACGGTGAAACCGATTTTGAGCTTGATGATTATGATTATCCGACGTTTCTGCGCCGGCAACTGGATTGAACCGCGGGAAACAGCTTGATTTTTTGGAGGGTGTTTTTCCCTGATTGTTTGCTCTCCGGTGCCAGTTGCGGATGCGGCATGGTTTTGCCGCCCATGTATATTGATTTCATTTTCCGGATATAATTTTTTATCGACAACATTTCTATTGACAGCTGTTGCCGTAATACAGCATAATTCCAACCTTCTCTTTCCTGCAATAATGTAACGCCATGGCGGCTGTATACAGCCGCCATGGCGTTTACCCTTTTTGATTTAGCATGTGGGCAATGCTGTTTTGACTGACGTTCCTTTCACTCCTTTTTCATTTTTTCTGCCGCCGGGGTTCCACGCTGACCTGGAGGTGCGCTGTTTACAATTGCTGCGGAACCTGCCCGGCAAGCGGCAGGTTTACCGGGCCCAATGGGGAAGTCAGCCGGTGGTGGCCAAGGTTTTCTCCCCCCCCCTCAAAGCCCTGAAATACTGGCGGCGGGAAAAACGGGGCATTGTCATCTTGTTGCAGAAGGGGATACTGACTCCGGAAATCCTCCATTCCGGGCCTTTAGCTGATGGTACCGGACTGGTAATTATCCTGCCTTTTATCACCGGGGCGCAGACGGCACTCGAAAAGTGGCAGCTGGCCGCCTCGGACCGAGAAAAAGGGGAACTCGTTTCTCTGCTGGCAGAGACTTTGGCTTTGCACCACCAAGCCGGCCTGGTTCAGCGGGATATTCACCTGGGGAATTTCCTGGTCAGGGATAAACAGGTTTTTACCCTGGACGGTTCCGACGTCGTGATGCCGCGGCATGGTGTGAGCCTGTCGCAGTCCCTTGACAACCTGGGTTTCCTTTTTGCCCAGTTTTTTCCCGAGTATGACCGGTTTGCCGATGCCGGCCTACAATTGTACTGCCGGTCAAGAAATCTGACTTATGACAATAATCTCCTGCGGAATCTGCAAACCCGGATTAAAGTGCAGCGGCGCAAACGACGGCGCCGGCAGCTGCGGAAAATTTTTCGCGAATGTTCAGCCGTTGTCCGCCGTCAAACCGACAGCCGGACGATTCTCTGCGGCCGAAATTACTTCAGTGAATCCATGGCTGCTTTTCTGGCCGATCCTGATCGCTGTCTTGAAGGCGAAAAGGTTGAATTGCTGAAAGACGGGAATTCGAGTACGGTAGCGAGGCTGGAAGTCGGCGGTCTTGATCTGGTGGTTAAACGGTATAATATTAAAAATGTATATCATGGCCTGAAACGGGCGGTGTCCAGGACCAGGGCCTCAAAATCCTGGGAAAACGCCCACCTGCTCAGGTTCTATGGGATAGAAACGGCGCCGCCGGTGGCCATGGTTGAAAGCCACCGGGGCACGGCTCCCCGGATTTCCTATTTTATTACTGAATACGTTGAAGGAGTGCCTTGTGTGGATTTTTTGCGGGACGACCGCTTTTCCCGGGAGAAAAAAGAGCAGGTGGCTGAGCAGGTGGCGGCCTTGCTGGCCCGGCTGCATGGGCTGCAGATCAGCCACGGAGATTTAAAGGCCAGCAATATTATCATTGCCGCCCGGGGGCCGGTGCTGGTGGACCTGGATGCCATGCAAAAATATGCTGCCGCCGGCAGTTTTCATCGGGCCGGAGCCCGTGATGTCCGGCGCTTTTTGCAGAACTGGGAAGGGGACCGGGAACTGAGCCGCTTTTTTCAGCAGCGGTTGGAACAGAAGAGGATTCTATCATGATTATCCTGGGTTTGTCCGGTGCCGTCAGCCATGATCCGTCGGCGGCGTTGTTTGTCGACGGGGAACTGGTGGCCGCCGCCGAGGAGGAACGTTTTATTCGCGACAAGCATGCCAGGGATAAAATGGCTTATGAGGCCACCAGGTATTGTCTGGATGTTGCCGGCATCGGGCCGGGAGACGTTGACGCGGTTGCCTTTCCCTATGCTAAAATCGGTTTGGGCAGCCCGGCCCGCTGGCATTACGCCCGGCGCTACTGGTATGCCCCGGACCGGGCCTTGACGGCGCTTGTTAACGGCAATCGCCGCTACCGGCGGAATGTCCGCCGGGTACGGCAGCTTCTGGATGACCTGCAGATTGGTTTTGACCGGGTGCGCTTCTTTCCGGTTGAACATCACCTGGCTCATGTCAGCAGTGCTTATCACCTGAGCGGCTTCGAGGATAAATGCGCGGTGGTCAGCATCGACGGCAAGGGAGAATATGCCACGACCTTTTTCGGCTACGCGGAAAAGGGGAAGATCTATAAGGTGAAGGAATTTTATGACCCTGATTCCCTGGGTGGTTTTTACGGAGCTTTGACGGAGTATCTCGGTTTCGAAATGCTGGATGGCGAGTTCAAGGTGATGGGGATGGCTCCCTACGGTGATCCGGAGCGCTATGACTTTTCCCGGTTGATCAGCTATAATGAGCGGGATTTTCACGTCAATACCCGGCTGGTGAACGTGATCGGACCCCGCCGCTACAAAGAGGGCGGCCGGGGGTATTATTTCAGCCCGGAGCTGGTGCGCTGGCTGGGACCCAAACGGCAGGGCGATGACATTGACGACCCGTACATCGATTATGCCGCTGCCACCCAGAAGCTGCTGGAAGATGTGGCCTTGAAGTTGATCAATCACTACCTGGGAGACGTCATCCGGGAGACCGGCCGCATCTGCTATGCCGGTGGGGTGGCGCTGAATGTCAAACTGAACCAGAAAATTATCGAACTCGACGGCGTTAAGGAGCTTTTTGTCCAGCCGGCGGCCAGCGATGCCGGGACGGCGGTGGGTGCTGCTTCCTACGCGGCTGTTGCCCTGGGCGAAAAAGTGCGGCCACTGCGGCATGTCTACCTGGGGCCGGCCTATAGCGACGAGGAATGTATCGAGGCCTGTCGGCAGCACAAACGGCGGCCGCTCTGGGAGGTGCTTGACGATCCGGCCGAAACCGCGGCCCGGCTTCTGGCTGAAGGAAATCCGGTTGCCTGGTTCCAGGGACGGATGGAATTTGGCCCCCGGGCGCTGGGGAACCGGAGCATCCTTGGCGACCCCAGCCATCCAGGCATTGCTGAACGGATCAACGCCCAGATAAAATACCGGGAGCGCTGGCGGCCCTTTTGCCCCAGCATCCTCGACCGGGCGGCGGCTGACATCCTGCAGACCGACCATCCGGCGCCCTTCATGACGTTTGCTTTCCGGGTGTCGGAAGCGTGGAAGGATAGAGTTCCCGAGGTGGTCCATGAAGACGGCACCGCCCGGGCCCAGGTGGTCAGCCGGGATACCAATCCCAGATACTACCGTTTGATTGAGGAGCTGGAAAAGCTGCGCGGCATCCCCGTGGTGCTTAATACCTCTCTCAACCGCCGCGGCGAACCAATGGTCTGTTCTCCCACCGATGCCTTGAACATGTTTTTCGGTTCCGATCTGGAATATCTCATCATGGAAAATATTTTTGTGCGTAAACATGAGTGACTGGGGTCAAAAATTCCTTGACAGCGCAGTACTTCTATACTAGAAGAGGGCCTTGTGTAATTTTTAGCAAGGTTGTGGTCATGGTTATCGAAAGGAGTTTATCGTGAACAGGATTGTGGCAAAAACAGGATTTTCGCAGGATCCGGCCGTCTGGATGATGCAGGTGGAGGCCCCGCAGATTGCCAAAAAGGCCAAAGGGGGGCAGTTTGTCGTCCTGCGGATCAACGAGCAGGGAGAGCGCATTCCCTTGACGATCGCAGACACTGATACCGACAAGGGTCTGGTGACGCTGGTTTTTCAGGAGGTGGGTAAAAGCACTGCCGCTTTGGGGCTGTTGGAGGTTGGTGATGAAATTCTGGATTTCATCGGCCCGCTGGGCAAGCCGACCCACATGGAGAATTATGGTACGGTTCTCTGCGTGGCCGGCGGCATTGGCATTGCTCCGGTGCACAACATTATCCGCGAGCTGAAAAAGCATGGGAACAAGGTTATTACGATTATGGGGGCGAGAACCAAGGAGCTGTTGTTCTGGGAAGACAAAATGCGGGCCATCAGCGACGAGGTCTATGTCACTACCGATGACGGTTCCTACGGCCGCCATGGCCTGGTGACTGCCGTGGAGCAGGAACTGCTGGAAAAGGATCGGGACCAGGGGGACATCAACCTGGTGATCGGCATCGGCCCGCCGATTATGATGAAGTTCGTGGCCAAGACCTCGGAGCCGTTTGGAGTAAAAACCCTGGTGAGCTTGAATTCGATCATGGTTGATGCCACCGGCATGTGTGGTGCCTGCCGGGTAACCGTGGGTGGCGTTACCCGCTTTGTTTGTGTCGAGGGGCCTGAATTTGACGGCCACCAGGTCGATTTTGACGAATTGATGACCCGCCAGCGCATTTATGTGGAGCAGGAAAAAGCGGCCATGGAGCTTTTTCGTCAACAGCATGGACATGTTTGTGATGGCAGCTGCGGTGGAAATGATGGAGGTGTGTCATGAGTGCTGAGAAAAAACAAAAAATTCCCCGGCAGCCGATGCCTGAACAGGATCCGCAGGTCAGGGCCCGCAATTTCCAGGAGGTTCCTTACGGCTACAGCCCGGAAACCGCCATGCTGGAGGCCTCCCGCTGCCTGCAGTGCAAGAAGCCGAAATGTGTCGAGGGCTGTCCGGTCAACGTGAAAATTCCCGAATTTATTGCCTTGATCGCCGACGGCGATTTCGTTGGCGCGGCCCGGAAGTTGAAGGAGACCAATGCCCTGCCGGCGGTCTGCGGCCGGGTTTGTCCCCAGGAAAGTCAATGTGAGGCTAAATGCGTAGTGGGTAAAAAGGGAGAGCCGGTGGCCATTGGCCGTCTTGAACGTTTTGCCGCCGATTATGAACGTAACCAGGGCAAGGTTTCAAAACCGTCCATTGCCCCGCCCACCGGTAAAAAGGTGGCCATTGTCGGCAGCGGTCCGGCCGGCCTGACCTGTGCCGGCGACCTGGTTAAGCTGGGCCACGACGTAACCGTTTTCGAGGCCCTGCACAAAACCGGCGGCGTGCTGGTATACGGCATCCCCGAGTTCCGGCTGCCAAAAGACATTGTGCAGGCGGAGGTTGACTACCTGCAGTCACTGGGCGTCAAGGTAGTGGTTGATTATGTGGTTGGCATGCTGGATACGGTTGACGAGCTGCTGGAAAATTTTGACGCCGTTTTCGTCGGCACCGGCGCCGGACTGCCCATGTTCATGAACATCCCCGGCGAGAACCTCAACGGCGTCTATTCCGCCAACGAGTACCTGACCCGTTCGAACCTGATGAAGGCCTACCTTTTCCCGGAATATGACACCCCGATTGTCAAAGGAAAAAAGGTGGCGGTTTTCGGCGGCGGCAACGTGGCCATGGACGCCTCCCGGACCGCCCTGCGCCTGGGGGCGGAAAAATCCTATATTGTCTACCGACGCTCCCGGGCTGAAATGCCGGCCCGTGATGAGGAGATTCATCATGCTGAGCAGGAGGGGGTTGATTTTGTCCTGCTGGCCAACCCGATGAGCATCGTCGGCAATGACGACGGCTGGGTGTCCGGGGTGGAGTGCATCCGCATGGAGCTGGGAGAACCGGACGAGTCCGGTCGCCGCCGGCCGGTGCCCATCGAGGGTTCGGAGTTTATTCTGGAGGTGGATACGGTGGTGGTTGCCATCGGCAACGGCCCGAATCCCCTGATTCCCAATACCACCCCGGGGCTTGAATTGACCCGCTGGGGCAATATTGTTGCTGATGAGGAAAGCGGCAAAACCAGTCGCAAAGGCGTTTTTGCCGGCGGCGACATCGTTACCGGGGCGGCAACCGTGATTATGGCCATGGGTGCCGGCAAAAAAGCCGCGGTCGCCATGCATGAGTATTTAACGGAAATGTAAGACGCAAGTAAAGACTGCTTTTAAATGTGAGGAAAAGGCAGGCCTGATTCGGGCCTGCCTTTTTTTGTCTTTGTACGGCTGACGACATTTTTTCTGCCGCTGCCAAATGCCAATAAAATCATGACCAAAAAGGTGATGAATATTTAATCATTTTATAATGCAGTATTAGAATGTTATAATCTGTTTTGATATTAAATTCACATGATCGGTCCGTGCTGACGGATTATGATTATGTGATGGTCGCTGCAATGTCCGGTTATCCGGTTGTATCTTCCCTTGGGCTCTTTTTCGAAATGTTTTTTGTTCTCAATCAAAGCCTGTTATGAAATTATAAGGTTGAAAATTTAACGGGTTGTCAAATCCTTGTTTTACTGCTGAACGATGGTTGTTTTTTGTCTTTTTTGTACCATGGGGATGGGAATTCTTTTATTGATATCAACCAGTTAATAATAAAGCCTTTTTTAAAAAAAAGGAGATAAGCGAAAATAATTTCTTGACATCGTACTTCTATTCGGCTATTTACTATCCGTTTTTGTTCTCGATGTTTTAAAATTTACCAGCCCGCTATGGTTTTATGTGCCTTGTGCTTTGAGGCTTTTCGCAGTAATGTTCCCCGCTCATCATGGGAGTCTGGAAACAATGACGGAAAAGTATCTGGTTGATTTTACCTATGTCTGTTTTTTTCTGCTGGTTGGTTTTGTCGTTGCCTTCTGCATCTTCATCCTTTCCAATATCCTCCGTCCCCGCCTGACCAATAAAAAAACCCTTGAAACCTATGAATGCGGCATGGATCCCTACGGTACCGCCTGGGATATCCGTTTCGGGGTTTCCTATTATCTGTACGCGTTGATTTTCCTGGCCTTTGATGTTGACATTCTCTATCTTTTTCCGGTTGCCACGGCCTTTGACAAGGTGTCCGGCATGCGTGGAGTGATCGAGTTTGTCATTTTTATTGCCATCCTCTCCCTGGCGGTTGTCTACGCCTGGGTCAAAGGAGTGTTCGTGTGGCCGAAGAAAAAAGAAATATGCTGAGGATTCATTCCTATGCCGGGGAGCTCCGGGAGCGGAACGAGCGCGGAACCCCCGGGAACCTGGTTGAGCAGGATCCCGGTCCCATCGTTCGCCTGCAGCTGGCGGAGAAGATTCTGGATGTCTGCCGGGCGAATTCCTTGTGGCCGATGACCTTTGGCCTGGCCTGCTGTGCCATTGAGATGATGTGCATGGGCATGGCCCGTTTTGATATCGCGCGATATGGCTCCGAGGTTTTTCGCCCGTCGCCCCGGCAGTCCGACCTGATGATTGTGGCCGGTACGGTCAATAAAAAGATGGCCCCGGCGGTGATGACCCTCTATGAGCAGATGCCATCTCCCAAATATGTGATTGCCATGGGCAACTGCGCCATTTCCGGTGGGCCGTTTGCGGTCAAGGAAAACTACAATGTCATAGAAGGGATCGATAAACTCATTCCGGTTGATGTCTATGTCCCCGGTTGTCCCCCCCGGCCGGAAGGCCTGATTGAGGGAATCCTGAAGCTGCAGGAAAAAATTACCGGTGTCCGCCATCCATTTCCCCAGAGGAAAGTATCAGATGCACCGAACTGAATCATTTGCCCAGTCGCTCCGGAAGTTGTCGCTGGAACTGCAGGAAGTTGATTTCGCACAGCGGGGCTACCATGCCGAGATTCTGCTGACTGCCGATACGCTGCGTGATTTTGCCAGGCTGATGCTGGAGGCGGAATATTTTCTGGTTTTCATGTCGGCGGTGCATATGAGTCCCGCCATCGAGTTGGTTTATCAGTTTGCTCAATTCAATTCCCAGTCGCGGATTCTTGGACGTTTATTCCTGGATGCTGACGGGGTCGTGCCGACTATCTCTGATATTTTCCAGGGATCCAACTGGCATGAACGGGAAGTGAAAGATTTTTTTGGCATTGTTTTTCAAGATCATCCCAACCTGGAGCCGCTCATCCTGCCTGAGGGCAGTGAGGATTTGAAGCCTTTGCTCAAGGAAGAAGATAAACTGAAAAGTTGTCAGGAAGTCAGTTGGCAGCCGGCCGAAGCTGAAGGGGAAAATGAAGCAGCTGAGCCGAGTGGATCGGAGAAGAGTTGAGACCTGATTATGCCGGAACTTACTAAAATTTCCCAGCCCCACCGCTTTTTCCTCAATATGGGGCCGCAGCATCCCAGTACCCACGGGGTTCTTCGGGTTCTCCTGGAAATGGACGGTGAATATATCATCGAGCCGCAGCCGGTTCTGGGATATGGCCACCGAATGCAGGAGAAGTTGGCCGAGTGTCGCACCTGCACGGCCTTCATGCCCAACACCGCCCGGATGGACTACGCCGCCGCCCTGCCCTACAATCATGGCTATGCCGCCCTGATTGAACGCATGGCCGGCATCGAGGTTCCCCCCCGGGCCGAATATATCCGGGTGATTACTTCCGAACTGAACCGGATTGCCAGCCACCTGCTCTGGTTCGGGGCGCTGCTGCTGGACCTGGGTGCCTTTACCCCGATTCTCTATTCATTCGATGACCGGGAACAGATCCTTGATATTTTGGAAGATATCACCGGCTCCCGACTGACCTACTGCTATTTCCGGGTTGGTGGGGTCTCGAAGGATATTGATGATAAATTCGTCGAGCGCACCCGGGCGTTTATCAAGCGTCTGCGGCAGCGTTTTGACATCTTTGAGAAGCTGGTAACCGGCAACGTGATTTTTATCAATCGGGTGAAAGGTGTCGGCATCATTGATGCCGATATGTGCCGCCGGTATGGTGCCACCGGCC
Organism: bacterium; assembly: GCA_029940125.1. GTDB lineage: Bacteria > Desulfobacterota > Anaeroferrophillalia > Anaeroferrophillales > Anaeroferrophillaceae > DQWO01. Next base: position 2,805 of record JAOZRP010000001.1, on the reverse strand, counting down.
CGGTGGCCCGTGGTTCCGGCATCCCTTACGATGTTAGAAAAAATCAGCCGTATTCGGTCTATTCCGAATTTGACTTCGATATTCCGGTGGGGGAGAATGGCGATTCTCTGGACCGGTACATGGTGCGCATGCGGGAAATGGAGCAGAGCCTGCGGATTATTGAGCAGGCCCTGGACAAGCTTCCCGAAGGTCCGTACCGGGGCAAAATTCCAAAGAAAATAAAGCTGCCGGCGGGCGACTGCTGTTTTTCGGTCGAAGCGGCCCGGGGTGAATTGACGTATTATCTGGTGGGCGATGGCAGTGATGTTCCCTATCGTCTGAAAATCAGGGTTCCTTCCTATTCCAACCTCAGTGTGTTGCCGGAGTTGTGTCGGGGCATGCTGCTTTCCGACCTGGTGGCGGCGATGGGAAGTCTGGATCTGGTTATCCCCGAGATTGACAGGTAGAATCAATGGAAACTGCCGTACTCTATGAATTATTGCGGATGTTGATTTCAGTCGTTCTGGTTGTTGCCTTTGTGTTCATCAACGCGTTGATCATGGGCTACCTGGAACGGAAGATTTCCGCCCATATCCAGCGCCGTCCCGGCTTGATGGAGGTTGGTCCCCACGGTATCCTGCAGCTGGTGATTGACGGCTTGAAGTTGATCGGCAAACAGTTGATTGTTCCCAAGGATGCCGACCGGACCTTGTTCCGGGCTGCCCCCCTGCTTTCCTTTGCGCCGGTAGTCCTGCCCCTGATTGTCATTCCGTTCAGTCCCAAGCTGCAGGTTCGGGATTTTGATGTCGGCCTGATTTTTATTCTGGCCATTTCTTCTCTCAACGTGCTGGCCATCCTGATGGCCGGTTGGGGATCAAATAATAAATATTCGCTTTTTGGCGCCATGCGTTCGGTGGCCCAGAACATTTCCTATGAGATCCCCATGCTGCTTTCGCTGCTGGCAGTCATTCTGATGACCAACACCTTCAGCATGCAGGGCATTGTCCAGGCCCAGGGCAAAATCTGGTTTTTCCTGGTTCAGCCGGTTGCTTTTTTGATTTACATTGTTGCTTCCTTCGCGGAAACCAACCGGGCGCCTTTTGACCTTCCCGAGGCGGAGAGCGAACTGACTGCCGGCTACCATACCGAGTACAGCGGCATGGGTTTCAGCCTTTTCATGCTGGCGGAATATGCCAACATGTTTGTTGTCTGTTCCATTGCCACGGTGCTGTTCCTTGGCGGCTGGCATGGCATCCCCCTGCCTTTTGGCGCCTACAGCGGGGCCATCTGGTTTTTTATCAAGGCCTATGGTTTGATGGTTTTCATGATTTGGGTGCGGTGGACGTATCCCCGGACCCGCTTCGACCAGCTGATGAACTTCTGCTGGAAATATATGATTCCTTTTGCTCTTGTTAACCTGCTGGTTACCGCGGTGTTGGTCAAGCTATGAAAAACAGTGGTTATTTCAGAGAACTTTATGTGGGCGGCAAAAGCCTGATCATCGGCCTGGGGGTGACCCTGAAAGCCTTCGTGCAGCCCATTGTCACGGTTCAGTATCCCCGGGAAAAGCTGGAAATTACGCCAAATTACCGCGGTCACATTGAGTTGGTCCGTGACCCTGAAACCGGTGAATGTCCCTGCATTGTCTGCGGCATGTGCGCCCGGGCCTGCCCTTCTGACTGCATTACCGTTGCCGGTGAGAAAAAGGAAGGTGAAAAGAAAAAAACGTTGACGAAGTTCCAGCTTGACTTTACCAAGTGCAGCCTGTGCGGGACCTGCGTGGAAACCTGTCCCAAAGGGGCGATTAATTATTCCCAGGATTATAATATTGCCGGTTTTACCAGGGAAGAATTTCATTATGACCTGATTAAACGGCTGGAGGAGAAGGGATGATTCTCTACCAGTATATTACCGAGGCCCTTTTCTTTGCCTTTATCCTGCTGGTTTTTTTCGGCGGCCTGCTGGCAGTCAGGACCCGCATCCTCATGCATGCGGTGCTGGGGCTGGCTGTTTCCCTGCTGGGCGTGGCCGGCTTGTATTTTTACCTGGGCAGCCCTTTCCTGGCCATGATGCAGATCCTGATTTACGTTGGGGCGGTTTGCATCATGATTGTTTTCGGGATCATGGTGGGTTATACCCCCTCACAGGTGCAGCGGGAAGGCATTACCGGGAAAAACACCTTTCTGGCCATGCTGTCGAGCATCCTGGTTTTTCTGCTGCTGCTGGTTGCCCTCAGCCGGACCATCTGGGTGCCGTCGGCGTCCAGGATCGGCGACTTTACCCTGCCTTATCTGGGTGAAAGCCTGTTGTACCAGTATTGCCTGGCCTTTGAATTGATTTCCGTAGTTCTGCTGGCGGCTATTGTTGGGGCTATCGTTCTGGCCCGCGGGAAAAAAGGGGAGCACTTCTGATGTATTTGAGCGGCAATCTCAATACGTATCTGGTGGTGGCGTTGTTCCTGCTGATTCTGGGTTTGTACGGGATGATCCAGCACCGGACCTTTATCGGCATGCTGATTTCAACGGAGCTGATTCTCAACGGTGCGGGGTTGAATTTTATGGCCTTTAATCGCTTTTTGGCTCCCAACCCGGCCGTGGGCCAGATCTTTACCTTGTTTATTATGGGGATAGCGGCGGCGGAAGCGGCCATTGGAGTCAGTGTCATCCTGGCCGTCTATCGGCGGTACCAGACTTCGGATCCGGAAAAAGTTGATGATTTACACGGTTAACGGGTAATTGTTCCCGGAAGGGATTTTTACCGCGCAGGAAAAGGTATGGAAACGATCATCACCAGTAAAATTCTGCTGACCACGGCCATTCCGATGGT
>JAOZRP010000346.1 GCA_029940125.1 bacterium | reverse complement strand
TCGCGGCACATCGTGTGATTCGTTCGGCGGCCAAAACCGCTATGAGCCATGCCCGGACATCCTTAAGTATCCCCGACAATTTCTTGTTTTTTTTAACAGCCTTTCAGGGATAAGGCACTAAGGATGAGTTCTTATCACGAGGGGGCAAGGAGGTATTATGAAAATTCATGAATACCAGGCAAAGGCGATCCTGCGGGATTACGGGGTGGCGGTACCCAACGGTTTTGCCGTCTTCAGTGCCGAAGAGGCGAAAAAGGCCGCCGAGGACCTTGGCGGCGGTACGGTGGTAGTCAAGGCCCAGATTCATGCCGGCGGCCGGGGGAAGGGCGGCGGCGTCAAGGTGGTTCAGGGTCCCGCCGAGGCCTACGAAACGGCCAAGCAGATCATGGGCATGCAGCTGGTTACCCACCAGACCGGTCCCGAGGGCAAGGAAGTAAAAAGACTGCTGGTGGAAGAGGGGATGGACATCCGCAAGGAGTACTATTTCGGGATTGTTATCGACCGGGCTTCCAACTGTCCCGTCCTCATGGCCAGCACTGAGGGAGGAATGGAAATCGAAAAGGTAGCCGCTGAAACCCCGGAAAAGATCATCAAGGAATATGTTCATCCGGGTCTGGGGCTCCGGCCGTTTCAGGCGACGAAAATTGCCTATAAACTGGGACTTGACGGCAAGCTGGTGCGCCAGGCGTCCAAAATGTTCATGAACCTGTACAAAGCCTTCGAAGCCAACGACTGCTCCCTGGTTGAGATCAATCCCCTGGTGGCTACCGGCGACGGCCGCATCCTGGCTCTGGACGCCAAGATCAATTTTGACGACAATGCCCAGTATCGCCACCAGGATGCCTGGGCGGAGCTGCGGGACTTGTCCGAGGAAGAACCGCTGGAGATTGAAGCCTCCAAGTACGGTCTCAACTATATCAAGCTGGACGGCAACGTCGGCTGCATGGTGAACGGCGCCGGCCTGGCCATGGCCACCATGGACATCATCAAGCTCTCCGGCGGTGAACCGGCCAACTTTCTTGACGTCGGCGGCGGCGCCAATGCGGAAGGAGTGGCCAACGCCTTCAGGATCATCCTCTCTGACCCCAATGTCAAGGCGGTACTGATCAACATTTTCGGCGGCATCGTGCGCTGCGACCGGATTGCCAACGGCATTATCGAAGCCACCAAGATCGTCGACGTCAATGTACCCCTGGTGGTGCGTCTGGAAGGAACCAACGCGGAAGAAGCTTCCAAGATTCTCGAAGAATCGGGGATTGACATGATTGTCGGTCGCGGACTGGCAGATGCGGCCCAGAAAGTGGTGGCGGCGATCCAGTAAGTAAACACCGGACAAAAACTCATTGATGATGAGCTAGGGTATAGCAGGAGGGATTATGTCTATTTTAGTCAATAAAGATTCAAAGATTCTGGTCCAGGGCATCACCGGCCAGGAAGGGATGTTCCACACCCGCCAGTGCGTTGCCTATGGAACCCAGGTGGTTGCCGGGGTGACTCCCGGCAAAGGCGGCCAGGAAATGGATGGAATTCCGGTTTTCAACACGGTGGAAGACGCGGTGCTCAGCACTGGCGCCAATGTTTCGCTGATTTTTGTGCCGCCCCCCTTCGCGGCCGATGCGGTCATGGAGGCGGCCGATGCCGGTGTCGAGCTGGTGGTTTGCATAACCGAAGGAATTCCAACGCTTGACATGGTTAAAGTTAAAGCGTTCCTTGAAGATACTGACACCCGTCTTATCGGTCCCAACTGTCCGGGGGTGATTACTCCGGATGAGGCCAAGGTGGGGATTATGCCGGGCTTCATTCACCTGAAAGGCAAAGTAGGGCTGATTTCCCGCAGTGGCACCCTGACCTACGAAGCGGTCAAACAGTTAACCGAACGTGGGTTGGGACAGTCAACCTGCATCGGCATCGGCGGCGACCCGATTATCGGCAGCCAGTTTATCGACCTGCTGGCTCTCTTCCAGGATGATCCCGATACCGAGGCGGTGGTGATGATTGGTGAAATTGGCGGCACGGCGGAAGAGGAAGCGGCGGAATTTGTCAACAACTACATGACCAAACCGGTGGTGGGTTTCATTGCCGGCCAGACCGCGCCTCCAGGGCGCCGGATGGGACATGCCGGGGCAATTATCGCCGGCGGCAAAGGCACGGCGGCGGAAAAAATGGCCGCCATGTCAGCCGCGGGCATTGAAGTGGTCAAAAGCCCGGCGGACATCGGCGAAGCGGTAGCCAGGGTTTTGAATCCCTGATTATCATTGCCTGAGATTTATTGAATTAAAAGAGCGGCGCTTTTTCAGCGCCGCTCTTTATTGGTTTGTCTTAAAGATCCAGCTGGATCGTGATAGCTCGCCCTATACCTTCCATCTCGGTGGAGGAAATCGATCCTGCCGGATTGATTAGCCGCTTTTTGCTAACCGTTGTAAGCTGATCGGCCATAGCTTTGGCCTTTTTTCCACGAAAAGTCACATATGCTTCGCTTGGGTAGAGCTTGCTGACACTACTGGTCAGGGGCACGACTTGGACTCTATTAAGGAACTGGTTGGCAGCATCATTGCTTACGATGACCGCCGGTCGCTGCTTTCGGATTTCACCACCGATGGAAGGGTCAAAATTAATCCACCACACATCACCTCTCTTCATTATTTACATCTCCAAATGTGCCTTCGGCCCACTCAAGGGCTTCGGATTCCCGGACCTGGTCAGCAGACATCTCTTTATATGCAGCATATATATCATTCTTGACAACATGCGGGCGAACTAACTCTTGGATAAAACGGCTGATTTTTCGTGGCCCTATAACTGTCCGTAAGCCGTTATAGACCTCCTCGTCTATGGTCAATGTAAGTTTC
>JAOZRP010000052.1 GCA_029940125.1 bacterium | reverse complement strand
AAGGGGTTAAAAGCATCATCAATCCCGATGACCGGCATGCCGTTGAAGCCGGCCTGCGGTTGAAGGAAAAATATGACGGCCGGGTAACCGTGCTTTCCATGGGGCCGGAGCAGGCCATCGATGCGGTCAGTGAAGCCCTGGGCATGGGATGTGACGCGGGCATTCTCCTGACCGACCGAGCCTTTGCCGGCGCCGATACCTGGGCAACCTCCTCCACCCTGGGACAGGCTATCCGCAAGCTCGGACATTATGACCTGATCATCTGCGGCCGGCAGGCAATTGACGGCGATACGGCCCAGATCGGCCCCCAGATTGCCGAATTGCTTGACCTCAGTCAGGCAACCTCGGTCTGCCAGCTTCACGCGGTTGAAGAAAAAACCATTACCGTCAGCAAGCGCTACGAGGAAGGATTCGTCAAGGTATGCCTGTCCCTGCCGGCCCTGTTGACGGTAACCGACGAGCTCAACGAGCCCCGCTATCCCCGGGTGAGCTGCCTGCTGGATGCCTGCAGCGGCAATCTGCCGATACAGTGCTGGAACGCCGCCGATCTTGGACTGCAGGCCAACCAGATAGGCCTGGAGGGTTCCCTGACCCAGGTGATAAAAACCTTTTCACCCAAAAGCGGCCGGGACGGCGAACTTTTCAGCGGCGACGCCAAGACGGCGGTAGCCGGCCTGGTGGAAAAGCTTCGGAGCCACCAGCTGGTTTAAATGCCCAAATTGAACGATTTTAACTTTCCGAAACTGTCATGGTTAAGATTCTGAGCGGTATTGGGCGCCGAACGAATCACCCGGATGGTGATTCGCGGCGGACGCCTCGGAGCCGGCCATGGACGGCCGGCGAGAATGAGCGGGAATCTTAACCCTGACAGTTTAATAATCACGGAATTGCTTAGCATAGCGAATAGTTTCCATCCGAACCATCAGGAGTACTTGTATGAGCACCTGGATAGACAGCGAAAAATGCAACGGCTGCGGTCGCTGTCTTAAAACCTGCCCTTACGGCGCGATAGAGATGGGCAGCGACGACAAAGTCCGAATTCTTGATACCTGCATTTCCTGCGGTGCCTGCCTTGAAAGCTGTCGGCAGGAGGCCATCCTGACCGATGTGCAGCCGCGGACCGTTCCCGATTTCAGCGACAAGCAGGGCGTCTGGGTGGTTGCCGAACAGCAGCACGGTCAACTGCACCCGGTATCCCTGGAACTGCTGGGCAAAGCCCGGGAGCTGGCCGACATCCTGGGCCAGGAAGTCACCGCCCTGCTGCCGGGCGACAACATTTCCCCCCTGGCTGAAACCTTGGTCCGCCATGGCGCCGACCGGGTTCTGCTGGTCCAGCATCCTGAATTGCAAACCTATCGCCCGGTGGTCTATACGGATGTTGTCGAAAATATTGTCAGGGAGCATCAACCAAATATTCTCCTGGTCGGCGCCACCCTCCAGGGGCGCGATCTGGCGCCGCGCCTGGCCCGGCGACTGCAGACCGGCCTGACCGCCGACTGCACCGAGCTGAGCATTGACCAGGACGAAAAGATTCTCCTGCAGACCCGGCCGGCCTTCGGCGGCAACGTCATGGCTACCATTGTCTGCCGCTACAGCCGCCCGCAGATGGCCACCGTGCGCCCGGGGGTTATGGTTCCCAAACAGGTACCGCAACCTTCCGGCACCGTGACCGATATTCCGGCAAAAGTTTCCCCTGCCCGGCTGGCAGCTGAGCAGGTCGTCGAAACCATCCGGGCCGCGGGACGGAAAATCAGCCTCAACGCCGCCAGGGCCATCGTTGCCGGGGGACGGGGCATGGGCAGCGCCGCCGCTTTCGCCGAGTTGGAAAAACTGGCCGCCGTGATCGGGGCGGAAGTCGCGGGAACCCGCATCGCGGTGGAAAACGACTGGATTGCCGCGGAGCGGCAGGTCGGCCAGACCGGTCAGACGGTGCGCCCCGAGCTCTACATCGCCTGCGGCATCTCCGGGGCCGTTCAGCACCGGGCCGGCATGATGAATTCGCGCTACATCATCGCCGTCAACAAGGATCCGAACGCTCCAATTTTCAAGATTGCCGACTGGGGCATCGTCGGCGACGTCCACCAGGTAATCCCTGAATTAACCGCCCAGCTACAGTGAAAAAAATGAATACTGAAAAAACACTCCGTTCAAATGCCAAAAAACTGCTGCAGGAAGTCATGGCCCGTTTCGTGGACCGGGAGGTCATCCCCCGGGCCCGGGAGATCGATGAATCGGGGGAATTTCCCCTCGACCTCTTTCAGCAGTTGGCCAAGATGGGCATCCTGGGGATTCGCTATCCCCGGAAGGTCGGCGGCTCCGGCGGCAACACTACCCTTTACTGCGTCGCCATGCAGGAGCTGGCCCGCGGGCTTTTAAGCCTGGCGGCGACCACCGCCATGCAGTGTCTGATGGCCACCAACGGCCTCTACCTGTACGGTACCAAGGAGATGCACGAAAAATTCCTGCGCCCGGCCCTGAACGGCGAAAAAATCGGCGCTTTCCAGCTCACCGAACCGGAAGCCGGCTCCGATCTTGGCAACATCCAGACCCGGGCCCGGAAAACCAGGGACGGCTACGTGATCAACGGCATGAAAACCTGGTCAACCAACGGCCCCAAGGGAGATTTCCACACCGTTCTCTGCCAGACCGACCCGGACAAAGGCCTGAAGGGGCTGATGTTCTTTTTCATCCCCAGCGACACCCCCGGTTTTTCCCACAGCCGCAAGTTTGAATGCCTGGGCACCCGCAGCTCCAGTTTGTCGGAAATCTATTTCAACGACTGCCACATTCCCCCGGAATACCGCCTGGGCGAAGAAGGGAAGGGACTCAACGTCCTGCTGACTATCCTGGCCGAGATCCGGATCATGACCGCCGCTCTGGCCCTCGGTCTGCACCGGGCGGCCATGGACGATTCGATCAGGTACTGCCGGGAGCGGGTGCAGTTCGGCAAACCCATCGGCCGCAACCAGCTCATCCAGGCGAAAATCGCCAACATGGCGGTCAGCCTGGAAGCCGGCCAGCTGATGGTCGACAAGGTTACCGGTTTGATTGACCAGGGCAGGCCGTGTCTGAACGAGGCTTCAATGGCCAAGTATTTCACTGTAGAGGCCGCCTGCCGCACCTGTGATGAAGCCATGCGCATTCACGGCGCCTACGGCTATTCAATGGAATATGACGTTCAGCGCTATTACCGCGACAACCGCTTCCTGCTCAACGGTGGCGGCACGCACGAGGTTCTGCAGACCACCATTGCCAGGCAGTATCTGAAATGAGCCGCAATAAAAAAGACCTTATTCACGCGGCCCTGAAACGGCAGATTCTCAACCTGAAGATCAAGCCGAACCAGGTGCTGAAAGAAGAGGAAATCGCCCGGATGCACGGGGTCAGCCGGACTCCGGCCAGAGAGGCCCTGCAGCTGCTGGCCCAGGAAGGCTACCTGGAGCAGCGGCGCAAGGTGGGTTATATCGTCCGGGCCCTTTCCCGGGAGGATTTGGAAGAAATCATCGATGTGCGCAGCATTCTTGAGGGATATGCCGCCCGGCTGGCCACCATCAGGCAGGACAGGCGCACCATCGAACAGTTGAAAAAAATCAACGACAAGGCGGCATATTTTATCAAAACCGGTGAAATGGACAAGTTTTTCCGCAATTCCTCGGATTTTCACGATGTGCTTTACAAAGGCAGCGGCAACCGGCGCCTCTGCAGCATTATCGAATCCCTGCGGGACAATTTTCTCCGCTACCGGCGCATGCTGCTGCGCATACCCTCCATGCCGGGAATCCAGATTGAGGACCACGGCCAGATGCTGGTTATCATGGAAAAAGGCCGCGAAGACGCGGTGGAAAGGCTGGTAAGAAGGCATATCCGCCGCGGCGGCAAGGCCCTGCTGGAATACCTTGACCGGGACCATATCGGCATTCTCACCTGAACACCCACCACCGGCCGACCGTCTGTTTACAGTTTTTCCCGGGAACTTCCTTCCTGAAAATTCTGGTAGAGAGCGCCGAGTTTTTTATGCACCCGGCATCTGGACAAAAAATAATGGCAGGCGCCGCCGGTACATGTTTCCCGGCAGGGCCTGCCATTGCAGATGAGTTACGCGTTTATCAATCTTTGCCGGTTAGAAATACAGAATCTTGTCGGCGCCGTCCAAAGCTCCCCAGGCATTGGGCAGCTGAACCGGAACGACGAAGTCCTCGATGTTGGAAGTGTCATCCACTGATGAGGCGAAGCCGCCGATGACGTGGAAGGTGGCGCAGGAGGCGATGGTGACTCCCAGCTGATCCTTTTGGAAACGGGCCATCTGTTCCAGGTTGTCCGGCAGGTCGCTGGCTGACAGGCCGTCCAATTGACCGGCAATCAGTTCCTTGACGTTCTGTGGAATTTCCAGCTTGGCCAATTCACCCTTTTTCACCATTGACACCGCGTTGGGTCCGTAAAAGATGGTAACGTTGGGTACGTTGCCCAGTTTTTTGGCCATGAAAGCGATGACATAACTGGCGTACTGGTTGGCAGCTTCGGTGGTGTTGACGATGATCAGCAAGTTTTTGGTGTCTGACATTTTCTTTCCCTCCTTCGTTTAGTTGTGGTTTGCATAGTTTCTTAAAAAACTACACATTGTGAAATATTTTTTTTGGGGAAGCAGCCAAATTCGCGTTGATGCCCAGCAAAAATTTGCCGCCTCACCAGACCAGCGACCGGTAAATCCAGCCCCGGTCGCCGTCGGGATGTTCAACTTTTATCCATTTGCCCTTTCTTTTTAGTACCTTAAACGCCACCCCCTTGTCGCAGATAAAGACTACCGGCTGACTGGTTGACGGACCGGCGCGGACGTTGCACTTGTCCTTAATAGTAATCACCGTTGGCGTTTTCGTCAAGAGCCTGTCAATAATCCAGCCCGCATCCCCCTCATAGTCACTGAACTGGTACCAGTGGCCGGACTTCTTGACAATCTGCACCGGATAGTACTTGCCCACCTGCCAGATAATTTCATATTTGGTTCCCGGACCGGAACGGATGTTTGCCTTCGGTACCTTGATGGACAGGCGCTCGGCCGCCGCCTGACCCGGCAGCAGGCACAGCAGAAGCATTGCCAGGATCAGGACGGCAATGCTTTTTTTCAACCAGGACATCATGATCATACAATTATTTTTCATTTATATGTCCAGGGCTGACAGGCCCAGGGCCTTTCTTTTTGCCTCGATGTGCCGCCGGATCAGCACGGCGGCTTTTTCCGGGTCGGCTTCAACCGCGAAGCTGGCGCCAATGACGTCATTGAGGCCCGAGGTCAGTAAATTGACAACGTTCATGCTGCCGGTAATCGGCGGCATGGGTCCCAGCACCGTATAGACGCCGGAGGCGACAAAATAAGATCCAATGGAAACCGCCTTTTCCGAATACCATTCCGGCGCCGCTCCCGCCAGGGGCAGGTCGCTGATATCTACCTGCAGGGCATTGGCCAGGGCGGCGGCCAGCACCAGGATGCGGACATTGTCAACGCAGCTGCCCATGTGGAGCACCGGTGGAATGCCCAGGGCCCCGCAGACTTCCTGAAGACCCGGCCCGGCATATTTAATTGCCTCCGCCACCTTGAAGCCGGCCTTGGCGTTGGCAATGGCGGCGCAGCCGGTGTCAACCACCAGGCAGTCGTTTTCGATCAGCCGCTTGGTCAGGGTCACATGGCCGTAGTCATGCTTGATCTTGGGATTGTTGCAGCCCACCACGCCCACGGCGCCGCGGATTTTCCCGGCGGTGATGGCGTCGATCAGCGGCTGGGGGGTGCCGCCCAGGGCCCCGATAATGGCTTCGACGGAAAAACCGCCCACCGAGGGAACTGCTTCCACCGGGATGTAGGTTTCCCCCCGCTGGTCGAAATTTTCAATGGCTTCCCGCACCAGGGTCCGGGCCAGCTCCGCCGCGTTGTCCGGGTGGAATTCCCGGTGTTCCATGCCCGGGAAGCGGGCCTTGTCGCTGGTGCTGATCATCCTGGTATGGTAGCAGGGCGCCAGGGCGCCCAGAGACGGCATGATGCACTGGTAGTCGACGATCATCATCTCCACGGCCCCGGTGCCGATAACCAGCTCGGTCATGAGATGGTTGCCGGCCATCGGAATGCCGTGGCGCATGAGCAATTCGTTGCCGGTACAGCACAGCCCGGTGAGGTTGATGCCTTTGGCGCCTTTTTTCCGGGCCAGCTCCACCATCTCCGCCGATTCACAGGCCCGCATGATCATTTCTGAAACCACCGGGTTGTGACCATGAACCACGATATTGACCTCGTCTTCCTTGAGGACGCCGATATTGACCATGTTCGGGGTTGGCGCCGGGGTTCCGAAAAGGATGTCCGAAACCTCGGTGGCGATCATCGAACCGCCCCAGCCGTCGGAAAGCGCGTTTCGGAGACCGTGAAGCAGGAGGCTCTGCCAGCCGTTGTCCACCCCCATGTGGGTGCGGTGCATCATTTCCGAGGTTTCCCGGTCGACGCCCCGGGGAGCAATGCCGACTTTCTGCCAGATTTCCCGCCTTTTCGCCGGCGCCCGGTTGGCCATGGTCAGAAAACCCTTGCGGGTGCCGAATTCCTCCTGCATTGCCGCGGCCAGCTCCCCGGCAATCTCCAGAACCTCCCGGCCCTCGGTTTCCACCCCGTATTCTCTGGCAATGCGCCGCAGCTTTTCCTCATCGGTAATCGAATACTCCGGGGCCTTTCCGGCGGCCACCTCGGCCAGCACTTCCACCAGGTCGCGGCCATGATCGGAATGGGCCGCCGCCCCGGCGGCAATCATCCGTCCCAGGTTCCTGGCCACGATGATGTCGGCGTCGGCGCCGCAGACGCCCCGCTGGGGGCCTTCGCCGAACGGGTCGATCCGGCACGGCCCCATGGCGCAGACGCGGCAGCTCAAGCCCATCTCGCAGTAGCCGCACTGGGGGGACTGGGCTTCCAGCCGATCCCAGACCGTTTCCACCTGGTCCTGCTCCATTTTCTTCAACAACAGTTGACCATCTTTGGTAATGGTGCGTTCTTCAGCTTTCGTCTTCATGTTCTCTACCTCCTCACCCGGAAGAAATCATCGTATCTGGTTATCGGCATCGCATCTCGAAGCGCTGTTTTTTCGCCTGGCGCAGCAGCTGCACCCCGGTCGGAATCAACGGCTGCTCCTCCATGCCCATGCTTACGCTTCTGGCTACCTCGCGGGTTTTTCGCCGCAGCGCTTCATCCGACTCCTCAAAAGTCAGGGCTCCGGTTTTGCAGACCTCGACGCAGGCGGGAATCAGGCCTTCATGCTGGCGCTCCAGGCAGTTGTCGCATTTCTGGGCGACGATTTTGGCCGCCGGAGCCACCCAGTCCTGGTGGTAGCGCAGCACCCCGAAGGGACAGGCCATGGCGCAGGAAGCGCAGTTGATGCAGAGATCGGGGTCAACCAGCACGGTGCCGGTATCGGGATCGCGGAAAATCGCCCCGGGCAGGCAGGCCAGCAGGCAGGGTGCCGGATCGCAGTGGCGGCAGCGGTTGGGGAAGCCCTCGTCATGACTGCCGGCACCCACGTGCAGGCGCGGTTTCGGCAGCGGGCTTTCACCGACCGCCGTGAACAAACTTTTTGTCCGGGAATGGGCGGTGGCACAGGCCAGCATGCACTGCATGCAGCCAAGACAGCGTTCGGGGTGAACCTGGACCTGTTTCATCGGCTCTCCTCCTTTCATGAACTCATGAAAAATAAATAAAGTACAGCATAAACTATACGCTGTAACATAGTGTTTGTTAAGGATGTTATTTAATTTTTATCTGAAAACTATCGTTTCTTGATAAGCCGTTAGCCTTAAGCTTTCAGCTTAAAAAGTTTCTTTTTCAATGTTTTACTGAAAGCTGACTGCTGATCGCTGAAAGCGTTCATCGGGAAATGAACATTTTCAGATGAACACTATTTAAAATATTGTGGCATCAGTTTTCCCACCTGGAAACCGGGTTCCAGCAGTCGTTCCTTTTTCTCCACGATTGCCACTTCCCGCCGAATCAGGGACAGCAGCACGCCACCCTGCTCAATCCCGTTGATCAGCATCATGCCCACCAGCCGATCATCGCGAAAAACCAGTTTATGGTAGATGTCCCGGTGTTTATCGGTCACGGCGACGACTTCATAGCTGTCGTCCGCGGCCGGAGGCTCAACCACCCCGGCGGTCATGATGTCCAGGCCGTAAATCCGCATGACGTTGCGGCTCAGGCTGCCCCGGTAGGCCACCCGCCGGCCGGCCATGTTGAACCCGGCGGCAATCCCCTGCTCCACGGCTTCCGGCCAGATGGCATTCACCCTTTTTTCCCGGCGGGCAACGTCCATGGTTTCAGCCACGTCGCCGGCCGCGTAGATCCCCGGCACCGTGGTTTCCAGGGTGTTATTGACTACAATGCCTCCTCCCGGCCCCAGCCCGATGGGTCCGTCAGCGGCAAAACCGGCCGCCGGGGCGACGCCCTTGGCAATAACAGCCAGGTCCGCCGGAATTTTTTGGCCGTCGGCCAGGACAATATTTTCAAGTACTTTGCCCGATCCTTCAAAGGCGGCAACCTCGGCTTCCACCAGCACCTGCAGGCCATGTTCCCGCAGTTTTGCCAGAATCATCCGGCCGGCACTCGCATCAACCTGCAGGCGCAGGGGATGGGCGGAGCGGATAAGCATCACCACCTGCAGGCCCCGGCTCTGCAGGGCGTGAGCAGCCTTCAAGCCGACCAGTCCGCCGCCGACGACTACTGCTTTCCGGCCGTGTTCGGCGGCAGCCATAATATCCAGCGCCTGGGAGCGGTTGCGCAAACAAAAAACCCCGGGCAGCTGCGATCCGGGAACCTCGGAAATACGGGGGTCGGCTCCGGAGGCGATCAGGAGCCGGTCAAAGGGAACTATCAGGTCCGAATCCCCTACCCTGACCTTCCCGGCTGCCGGATCGATGGACTGAACCCGGCGGCCCAGGACCGGCTTGATGTTGAGATCGTCATAAAAAGAAGAAGGACGGATGGCCAGACGCTCGGCGGCAATGTCGCCGGCCAGCAGGTTGCTGATCATCGGCCGGCAATAGGGGATTTCATCCTCATCAGCAATCATGGTAATCGCGCCCTGCCGGTCCAGCCGACGAATGGCTTCCGCGGCGCTGGTTCCGGCGATTCCGTTGCCGATGATGACATATTCCATAAACCGGCTCCTGAGCAAGATTATCGGGGGAACTGGTGGAGAGAAAACGAAGTCTGTTAAGACAAACCTATAATTTCATACTCTTGCCGCCAGAAAATTTCAACCGCTTATTGGCATTTTTTTCCGGCCTGGAACAGCAAGAAAAAAGGCAGAGCCTGGGAAGGCCCTGCCTTGGGGAGCAATAGTATTGTCCTGTAAAATTTTTCCTGTTCGGTACCAAGCATTATTTTGCTTGCCTTGATGATAACATACGAGTCGCCGCCAACTTTCAAGCCGAGGCGTTCACAGGATTTTTGATAATTATTTTCGTTGTCTATGCCGGCGAGCAAACACAGGGATCGGTGATCCTTGCCGCCAGATTGTCTGCCAGCTGCCGCAGGGCTTCGGTCACTTCCTGGTTGGGAGCCCCGTGCCCCACCACTTCCGGCTGGATGATTTCAGCCTTCATGTCCTTGAGATAGGCTTCCATCTTGGGCAGAACACTGACGTTCCAGCTGTTCTGGGTGAACACTCCCACCGGGTAGCCGTTCTTTTTCTTGCTCTTGAACAGCATCAGGTAGTATTCCAGCTTGGGATAAATATTGGCATCGTAGGTTGGCGCCCCGAAGACGATGCCGCCGGCGTTCAGCATTTCACCGAGAATCGCTCCCGGTTCGGCGCTGGCCGCATCGAAATATTTCACTTCAATTCCTTTTTCCTCCAGGCGCCGGTGAACAACTTCTCCCATTTTATGGGTGTTGCCCCACATGGAGCCGACGATCATGACTACTTTTGCCTTTTTGTCGTTTTTCGCCCACTCCTGGTAGCGACTGATGATAGCCATGGGATTCTGCCGGTAGACCGGACCGTGGGAAGGACAGAGAACATCAATGCCCATGCCTCCCTTCACCCACTTGTCAATGGCCTTGACCACATGCTGCAGGTAGGAGGCGACAATGGTGCCCAGGTAGCGCCGGGCTTCGGGCCAGTAGGACTCCAAGTCCATCTGGTCGTCAAACAGGGCTTCGTCGACCGCCCCGTAGCCGCCAAAAGCGTCACAGGAAAAAAGCACCTTGTCTTCCACCAGGTAGGTAAACATGGTATCCGGCCAATGCAGCCAGGGATAACTTAAAAATTTCAGCGTCCGGCCGCCGAGGTCGATGCTGTCGCCGTCTTTCACTGCCGTCACCCGCTCTCCCTCGCCGTAGAACTGGTCAAGAAACGTCTTGGCCTTGGCGGTGCAAAGAATCTCGGCCCCCGGGCAAAGCTTGTAGACCGCCGGTATGGCGCCGGTATGGTCAGGTTCCATGTGATTGTGAATAATGTAATCAACCTCGCTTAAAGGGACAATTTCTTCCACCCGGCCGATAAATTCATCGGTATAGGTGGTCTTGGTCAGTTCAATCAGGGCGGTTTTTTCTTTGCCCCGCACCAAATAGGCGTTGTAGCTCATCCCCTTGGGCAGGGCCCACAATCCTTCAAAGCAGGGGGTTTCATGGTCGTTGACCCCCACCCAGTATACTTCGTCGATTATCCTGGTTGCACAGTTTGGCATGGTCTTCCTCCTTTAAGTTTAATGATCAAATGTTCGAGAAAATTTTATTTATCCTGAAATCAACTTCTGACAGCAAGTTGGATTTTCCTGTTTTTTAT
>JAOZRP010000051.1 GCA_029940125.1 bacterium | reverse complement strand
CCCGAACAAACCTGATTTCGCTTGTGTATTGTAGTCTGGAAACTCCAGCCAGGTCAGCAGCCCCGTAAGCTCACCAGTGGCACAGGAAACCGATGATTTTCGGTTTGAATTCAATCTTTCCGCTCATGTATTTTCTCCTCTTGGATCAATGGTCCCGATATCGAGATTTCGGGAGCTTCTCATTTTTACACCGCTGCGTCAACCGGCTGCATGACCTCTTCTTTGATCACCGCCGCGTCGATCTGGCTCAGAAGTTCTTGGTTGGTAAAGTGCTTCAAAACAATGGCGTTGGTCGGGCATTTGGAATTGCAGAGCCCGTCTCCCTTGCAGAGCACCGGATTGACCCGGGCCTTCCGGCCTTTCGGGGTTTCCACGAAGTTTATGGCTTCATAGGTGCAGGCGGTAATGCAGGCGCCGCACGAAATGCAGTCGTCCTCTTTCACCTCGCAGACGGAGCCGGAGGCAGTGACGGTATCGTGTGAAAGCAGGGTCAGGACCCGCCCGGCGGCGCCGTAGGCCTGGTTGATGACTTCCTGGATGTGTTTGGGGTAGTGGGCCGTGCCGCACAGGTAAACGCCGTCGGCGGCGAATTCAACCGGTTTCAGCTTGACATGGGCTTCCTTGAAAAAACCGTCCGGGCTCAGGGTTACCTTGAACAGACCGGCTACCTCACTGGTGGTTGACGAGGGAACAACCGCGGCGGCCAGGGAGAGAAGATCGGCCTCCAGTTCCAGCTGTTTGCCAAGGACAGGATCGGGAACGGTTACCTTAATTATTGATTTTCCCCCGGCTTCCACTGCTTCGACCACCGGCTTGCTGTCCGGTTCATAGCGGATGAAACGCACCTCTTTTTCCGCCGCTTCCCGGTAAAAGTCCTCCCGGAAGCCATAGGTCCTCATATCCCGGTAAATGATGGTGATCTCCATCTCCGGGTTGATCTCTTTCAGCTTCAGGGCATTTTTGATGGCATGGCTGCAGCAGACCCGGCTGCAGTAGTTGCGGTCTTCGTTCCGGCAGCCCACGCATTGAATCATGATCAGGTTTGTCGCCGTGACCACTTTTTCTTCTTTGGCCGCGATCCGTTCTCCCAGTTCCAGGTGAGTCAGCACCTGGTCGCTTTCACCGTAGAGATACTCGTCGGGTTGATACATTTCAGCACCGGTGGCAATGACCGCTGCCCCATGCTGAATTTCCTTGACCTGGCCTTCACTTTTCACCGTGGTGACAAAGTTGCCCACGTAGCCGGAAACTCCGGTAATCGTGGCTTCGTGGTTGACATGAATCAGGGGGTTTTTATATACCTCGCGGATCAAATCGGCCAGGTATGCCTGGACGTCCATGCCTTCCAGGGTAAAAGGAATCCGGCGGGCCATGCCGCCCAGTTCTTTATCTTTTTCCAGCAGGTAAACCTCGTGCCCCTGTTTGGCAATGGAAAGGGCGCAGGTCATGCCGGCGATGCCGCCGCCGACCACCAGGGCCGCCTTGTTGACGTTCAGGTCAAATTCCTGCAGGGGCTCCAGGTGGCTGGCCCTCGCCACCGACATGCGGATGATATCCTTGGCCTTCTGGGTGGCCTCGTCTTTTTGCTTGCTATGAACCCAGGAGCAGTGTTCCCTGATGTTGGCCATTTCGCAGTAGTATTGATTGAGGCCCGCTTCCCGCAGGGTGTCCCGGAACAGGGGCTCCAGGGTTCGGGGTGAGCAGGCGGCAATCACCACCCGGTTAAGTCCTTTTTCCCGGGCCAGCTCGGTGATCTCCTGGGCGGAATTGGTGGCGCAGGAAAACAGCTGTTCCTGGGCGTAGACGACGTTGGGCAGCGTCAGGGCGTATTCAACCGTTGAGGGAACATTGACGACGCTGGAAATGTTGGCTCCGCAGTGACAGACGAAAACCCCTATCCGCGGTTCTTCCTGGGAAACATCCCTTTCCGGTGGGTATATTCTTTCTTCGGCCAGTTTCCCGCGCCGATAGTCAAGCAGCTCGCCGCACTGGGCGCCGGCGCCGCTGGCGGTAAAAACCGATTCGGGAATGTCCGTAGGTCCCTGGAAGGCACCGCTGACAAAAATCCCCGGCTGGCTGGTGGCGATGGGGTTGGCGTAGTTTTCCCGGTTGAATCCATGCTTGTTGAGTTCAATGCCGAATTTATCGGCCAGTTCCTTAACCTGGGCCGGTGGGTTCAGACCCACGGAAAGAACCACCAGGTCAAATTCCTCTTCCTTAACCCCGCTGTCAAAAGTAGAGTACCTGATGACGACATTTTTGCTTTCGGGAATTTCCCGGTCTATGGAGACGTAGCTCCTGATAAACTGGACCCCCGGCAGCTGTTCTGCCCGCTGGAAGTAACGCTCAAAATCCTTGCCAAAGGAACGGATGTCGTTGTGGAAGATGGTGCATTCCGCCTCCGGGTCGTGATCCTTGGTCAGGATTACCTGCTTCTGGGTATAGGTGCAGCATACCCCCGAACAGTAGCTGTTTTCGCCCGGGGTTGTCCGCCGGGAGCCGACGCACTGGATCCAGGCGATCTTTTTGGGGTGTTTGCGGTCGGAGTTGCGCAGGACTTCGCCCTCGTAGGGGCCGGTGGAAGACAGCAGCCGTTCATAATCCATGCTGGTGATTACGTTCTGCATCTTCCCGTAGCCGTATTCCTCGTTGACCCTGGGATCAAACGGCTCGATGCCGCAGGAGAGAATGATTGCTCCCACATGCACCTCAGCCTTTTCGGTTGTCTGCCTGAAATCGATGGCGTTGGCCTGGCAGACGCCCCGGCAGATGTCGCACTTGTTTTCCTTGAGGTAGAGGCAGCTGGTTTCATCGATGTAGGCGACCAGGGGAATTGCCTGGGAAAAATAGACGTGAACGGCCTTGTTGGTCGAAATTTCCTGGTTGAACGGATCGGGATACTCCACCGGGCAGTACTCAACGCAGGTACCGCAGCCGGTGCATTTGTCCTCGATGATGTAACGGGGCTTTTTCTTCAGGGTAACCTTGAAATCCCCCGCCTTCCCTTCCACGTCGTCAACTTCAGTGAATGTCAAAACCTCTATGTTCGGATGCCGGCCGACCTCGACCAGTTTAGGTGAGAGTATTCACATCGAGCAGTCGTTGGTGGGGAAGGTCTTGTCCAGCTGAGCCATGTGGCCGCCGATGCTCGGCCCCTGCTCAACCAGGTAGACCTTGAATCCGGCGGTGGCCAGGTCCAGCGAAGCCTGGATGCCGCTGACCCCGCCGCCGACAACCATGACGTCGCCAAAATTATTTTGGCCAAAACTCGGGGGAAACTGCTGCGTGATTTCGGTTGGCAATACGTCGTGTTCCACGTTCTATCTCCTCATCAGATTTTTTAAATCCGCAATGATTTTTTAACAGTTGGCTCTTCACTGTTTATTTCATGATCTCAGGAAGTTTCCTGTTCCGACGATTTTAAAGAACCTCATTGATAATTTCCGTAATATCCCTGATTTCCAAGACCTGGTCCGGTTCGAGGCTCAGCCGGCTTTCTTCGAAATTGGTGATGCAATAGGGACAGGAGGTTGCCAGAATCTGGGCCCCCGTTTCCAGCGCCTGGTTGATCCTCAGGTCAGAAAATCGCTCATTTTTGGGGGTTTCCATCCAGATCCGCCCGCCGCCGCCGCCGCAGCAGAGGCTGTTCCGGCGCGAATCAGCCATCTCCACCAGTTCCAGGCCGGGAATCTTCTGCAGCACTTCCCGGGGCTCCTCGTAAATGTCGTTGTGCCTGCCCAGGTAGCAGGGATCATGGTAGGTGACCTTTTTATGGTACTCCCCGGTGAGTTCGAGCCTGCCGGCGGCAAGAAGCTCGGCGAGGTACTGATTGATATGGACAATTTCGAAATTGACCATAAATTCCGGATATTCGTTCTTAAAGGTGTGGTAGCAGTGCGGTGACGATACGACTATTTTCTTAACCCCGTTGTCAATGAACGTCTTGATGTTGTCCGTTGCCAGGCGCCTGAAAACGTCCTCGTCGCCGGTTTTGCGGATGCTTTCGCCGCAGCAGCTCTCCTTGGGTCCCAGGATGCCGAAATCAACCCCGGCCTTATGCAGGACGTTGGCCGTTGCCACCGCCACTTTTTTCAGCCTGGCGTCATAGCTTAAGTAGCAGCCGACAAAATAGAGGATCTCCATGCCCTCGGCAAAGGTTTTGACCGGCTGGCCTTTGGCCCAGTCAGCCCTTTTCTGCCGATCTTCGTTGAGCGGGTTGCCGTCGCCGACCAGGCTGCCGCTGACCGTGCGAACCGGTTTAACGGAAGTGGGGAAAACCTGGTAGGTGGTGGCGATCCGGCGCAGCGATACGCCGAGTTCAATCTGGTTTACCTGCCGCGGACATTGCTGAACGCATTTGCCGCAGGTTGTGCAGCGCCAGATGCTTTCTCCTTCGATGTCAGTCAAGCCAAAGGCGGCTTCGCGGATGACCCGGCGCATGCTGAAGGTTATGACTTTATTCCAGGGACAGACTGAGTCACATTTGCCGCACTGATAACAGAGCTTGAAGGTTTCCCCGCCGGCCTCTTTGATCTCGTCAACGATTTCTTTGAAGGGAGTTGCGGTTTCCACTGTCTTTATCTATCCTTTTTCCAACTTTCCGATTTGGTCTGACTCTCAATCCTCAGCCCTGCTGGGACAGGCGGGCCAGAGCTTCTTTCAGCTCCTGAAGTCCATACTTGCTGGCCAATGATTCAAGGCCGACTTCCAGTTCTTCCAGCGTTTCCTCTTCTTCAACTTCCTCTTCCCGCTCTTCATAAATCAGGGCGTCGGCCAGGCACCACTTGACGCATAAAGGTTCATCCTCGCCTTCACACATATCGCACTTCAGGGGCAGGCCGGAGTCCGGTTCCTTGAAATCTTCCCGGGAGGGGCAGGAAGCCCGGCAGAAGGCGCACTCGTCGTATTCCTTGCCGTCAATGATGTACTTGTCCCGGCCGGCGCATTCGGCAACCGTATATTCTCCCGCGTAAACCGGGATGTAGATGTCCCGCAGCGGATCGCGGATCACCTTGATCCGGGATCTCGCCGGGTTGTTGCTGCTGTATTTCGGCTCGGCGTGGAAGGCGGAGCAAATGACCTCACAGGCCCGACAGCCGTTGCACTTGTCAACATCAATCTTGATTGTTTTTATAATCTTCTTCTTTTTTTCACCATTCACGGTATCCACCCCCTAGCCTCTATGTCTCTACTCTTTTTTTTCAGAATCTTCCGGGACCGATGCCTCTTCCCCTTCGGTCAGGATTCCCCTCTCGATAAAATCCCTGCTGACGTAATCCAGACCCAGCTTATGCAGGGCTTCCTGCGTAGGAATGCCTTCCTTGTTCCAGCCCTTGAGTTTATAGTATTCATCCAGGAGTTTTGCTTCAAGCTCGGGAAATCTCTTTTTCCAGTGGTCTGCCGGCGGCTTCTCGTCCGCTCTCCGCATCCCTCTCCTGATGTTGATGGCCCTGACCAGGGTTCGGTATCTTCTGGCTGCCTGGGTCAGTGAATCTTCATCCATATCGATTCCCGCTCCGGCGGAAATGAACTTCGGGTAGTTGTGGATGTGATACGGAGGCTTCAAGGGAAAAGACGACAGGCCGGCGCACTGGCCGAGAGCGTCATCGATGTAGTGCATCATTTCCTGCCAGTCGACGATGTCGCAAACCATCGGCACGGTTGGGTAGTAAGGCATTGAGTTTTCTCCGCGCGGTTCCCAGTCCAGAAAATATTGTTTGAATTTTTCATCGGGAACCTGGATCCAATCCTTGACAAACTCCTCCCGCTGCTCCCGTTTGGGAAAAGGCGCCTGGGGAAACTGTCCTTCGATCTGGGTGATGTTTATCTTTTCACCGGTGGAGTACATCAGGAAATAAATGGGATTGAGCATTGACAGTTTCAGCGGCAGCTGTTCATGCTTTTTGATCGTATTATGGGCATACTCCTCGGCTCCTTTGCCGATCGCCTTGGCCGCCCAGTAGGTGCCATCGGCCAGCACGTCGCCGATTCCCTCCCGACGCACGATGCGGTCCAGCAGCCAGTAGAACCGGCCTTCATTGTCTTCAGGCATGCCCGGGAAATCGTCATCGGTGAGGATGCCGTTTTCATACAGCTCAAGGGCGAAGGCCATTACCTGCGGCGTTGAAAAGCCGTCGACGCCGTATTCCGTCGCCCGCTGGGCGATTCTCAGGCCGAAATCAAGGTCCGAAAAGGCCCCCATGGTATAGGTAAGCTTGGTGAAGCACTTCATCATGTAGGTGGGCAGCCCGGGCATGGAAATGGTGGCGCCGCACTTCATCGGGCAGTTGAAGCAGCTGATCAGCCGCGTCCGGGCGCTTTCCAGCGTTTCTTTCCAGTTTTCCGCAATTTCATCGTTCCAGAATCCTTTTCTGCGGACGCGCGAGTTTCCCCACATGAAATTTTCGGTATGCCATTTTTCATCATGAACCTTCATCTCCTGGGGCGATCCCAGTCCGGCGAGAATGGGCATGACCCCGGGAATGGGATGCTCCTCGCGGTACTTAATGTATTCCAGCACTTCGTTGCAGAGCCCGATAAATTCGGCCGGTTGAGCGATGTTGATATCATTCGTTCCCCGCACAACGATTGCTTTTACCTTTTTGTCTCCCATCACGGCTCCGATGCCGCCGCGGCTGGCACTGGACCGGCCCTGTTCAATGGAAGCGTAAAAAACCCGGTTTTCCCCCGCCAGGCCGATGGCGGCCACCTGGGCTTTCGGTTCGCGGAGTTCCTGTTTGATCAGTTCCGCGGTTTCAATGGCGCCCTTGCCGGCCAGGTGGGAGGCGTCGCGAATCTCCACCTGGTCGTTGTGTATCCAGATATAGACCAGATCCGGCGACTTGCCGCGCAGGATTACTTTGTCGTAGCCGGCGTATTTCAGTTCCGGGGCCCAGAAGCCGCCCATCATCGAAAAAGCCATCAGCTTGGTCTGCGGTGACATGGTAGAAACGATGGTGCGGTTGCAGCCGGTGGCCGGTGTCCCGCATAAAAGACCGGCACTGAAGATCAGGAGATTGTCGGGAGAAAAGGCGTCAACCTCGGGGGGGACCCGATCCCAGAGGATTTTAGCATTGGTTCCCAAGCCTCCCAGGTACAGCTCGGTGTCTTTTGGGTCGGTGGCGACTCTCTCGATGTTTCCCCGGCTCAGATCAATCTCTAAATTAAAACCTGTTTCTGCATACCTCATTTTTTTACCCCTTATTTACCCTACGTGCGCTGTGGTCTCCCGCGCTTTCTTTACTTTTTCTGACCTATTCTGACCTAAGATGGGAAGCGCGGTTTTTACCTGGTGCCGGATGCATTTCGTCTCCCGGCGGGACAATCCTTGTTTTTTTAACCTTATCCGAAAATAATGCTTCCGGAGGGAAATCCCATTATTTTCCTGAGTGCTTCCCCCTACCATAAAATTGCTGTTTTTGTCACCCTCGTCACCGCAAAAAGCATTTCATGTTTTTTTACCGGCAGATGATAGAAAATCACCATTTGCAAAATGTGCCGGGTTTTACCCGTTTCAGCGAGACATTATCAGGTGTCAATTGCCCATGCTTTTGTTGTTCTCGGTATTTTTTCAAACCTGGCAAGCCGTAAAACAGCAATTATTGTGCCATTTCTGTCGGAGAATATTCCTCCGGGAGCCCGGGTTTCGGAGGGGTGGTCAACAATCCGCTTTTGGCGGCCGGTGGCGGCAGGGAGCCGGCAGGTCGCGGAGGCTTGGTTGATTATTGGTTTCATACCTGTTAAAAGCAGGGGCGTGGAGAATCGGGAGGTGGTGCTTGAACAGCCTGTCCGGGTGCTGGTTTACGGATTAAGTTTGAGGTGAAAAAGAGAGAATGGAACGGGATACGGTTGACAAGGGCAGAGTTCATTTGATTGGAATCTGCGGGACGGCCATGGCGGCACTGGCCTGCATGCTGCAGCAGCGGGGCTGGCTGGTGAGCGGCTCGGACGCGGGAAGCTACCCGCCCATGAACGGCGTTCTGGCCCGGCATGGCATTGCGGTGCTGCCGGGATATGAGGCGGAGCGCATTACGCCTGAGCTGCAGATGGTGGTGGTTGGCAACGTGGCGGCCCGGGAAAACCCCGAGGTGCAGAAAACCTTGTCCCTGGGATTGAGCTATAAATCCCTGCCGGAGGTTTTATGGTCTGAATTCCTGGCGGCGGCGCCGATCAGGACGGTGGTTGCCGGAACCCATGGGAAAACCACGACTTCAGCCCTGGCTGCCTGGGTGCTGCAGACTGCCGGCCTGGAGCCTTCTTTCCTGGTCGGCGGCCTGGTCAACAACTTTTCCGCCAATTTTCAGCTGGGTTCAAAGTCTCTGTTTGTGCTGGAAGGGGATGAATATAACGCGGCATTTTTCGATCGCCAGGCCAAGTTTCACCATTATCGTCCCACGCACCTGCTGCTTACCGGAGTGGAAATGGATCATGTTGACATCTTTCACGACATTGGAGAGATTGAAGCGGAATTTAGCCGGTTGATTGCCGGAATGCCGGCAGACGGGGTGATTATTGCCGCCGCCGACAACCGGCGTCTCATGGGGCTGCTGCGGGAAAGTCCCTGTCCGGTGGCAACCTATGGAGCCGCTTCAACCGCCGATTATCAGCTGACTGGCTTTGAGCCCCTTGAAGCGGGTTCCCGCTTGGTGGTGGAGGATAAGGATGGAGGTTCGTTTACCCTGTCAACCGCCACCATCGGCCGCCACAATGCCGAGAACGTCCTTGCCGTTTACCTGCTGGCCCGGCGGTTGGGGATTGAACGAGCCCTGATTGAAAAAGCTTTGACCTCGTTTAAGGGGGTGAAGCGGCGTCAGGAAGTTATTGCCCGTAAAGGGGAAACCGTTTATGTCAGCGACTTCGCCCACCATCCAACCGCGATTGACAAAACCTTGCGGGCCCTGGCGGAGCATCATCCCCGGAGAAAATTAATTGCGGTGTTTGAGCCGCGAACGGCAACCAGCCGGCGGGCCCTGTTTCAGGATGAACTGGCGGCGGCTTTCGGGGCTGCCGATGAGGTTGTCATCGCCCCGGTTTACCGGGGAGAGAACCTCAGCGCGGATCATCGCCTGGCGACAGACAAGCTGGCGGCAGAGATAACCGCCCGGGGCGTTCCGGCCACGGCGGCTGCCGACGTGGAGGATATCTTTGCCCGGATCACCGGCCGGGATCATGAACCGCGCCTGGTGGTCATCATGAGTACCGGAGACTTCGGGGGCCTGTTTGCCCGCGTTCAGGAGTTTGCCGGTTGCCGGCGGTGAAAAGCCGGGTTGATTCCTGCCGGACTGAGGTGATCCCTTAGCAGAAATTCACCTGAGATGGTGAAAATTGATCGTTGATGGAGCCGGGTGGCGGCGGACAATGTGCCGAATGTCAGCAATGTGTTCAATGGCAGGCCGCGGCTGTGTCTTTAAGATTAATATTCTCCTTTTTCCAGCGCTGATGAACCCGCAACAGGTCAAGAAACGGGCAGAAAAGGCATTCTGAATACAGGCCTAATCATTCGTTCTGCCGAAATCACCGGGGCGGTTCAATGGCATGTTTATTGCTTTTTACAAGTTTTTACTTCATGGGCAGGTATCGATGTTTTAAGATCTTTAACCAGGATGGATTTTCAGGAGATATGCAATGCGCAAAATGAGTGATGTAGTTTTTGTCAGTGCGGTTCGCACCCCCATGGGCAGTTTTGGTGGAACCTTGAAGGACATGATAGTCTATGAATTGGGCTCCTTCCCGGCTCGTGAGGCGCTGAAACGGGCCAATGTTGCCGGTGATGAAGTTGATGAAGCTATCATTGGCAATTGTCGCCAGGCCGGCAACCATGTCAATCCAGGCCGGACGGTGGCTTTGAAAGCCGGTTGCGCTCAGCATATCCCCGGGGTGACGATCAACAAGGCCTGTCCCGCCGGCATGAAAGCGGTGTCGATGGCGGTTCAGCAGATAGTGATGGAGCAGGGGAATATTATTCTGTGCGGGGGGATGGAATCCATGAGCACCATTCCCTACCTGTTGAAAGGCGCCCGGTTTGGAGGGTTCAAAATGGGCGATCGGACCCTGGAAGACGGCTGGGGTGACAGCTTCGATCCCATTGCCCGGGTCAGCATGGGGATGACGGCGGAAAATGTGGGCGAAAAGTACAACATCAGCCGTGAGGACATGGATCTTTACGCGGTCAACTCCCATAAGCGGGCTGACCAGGCCCGGGCCAACGGCTGGTTCGATGAGGAAATTACCCCGGTGACGGTGCCGGCAACGCGGAAAAAACCTGAATTTCAGTTCGCGGCCGATGAATCTATCAAGGCGGAATCGACGGTGGAAAAACTGAAAACGCTGCGGACGGCCTTTAAGAAGGATGGCAAGGTAACCGCCGGGAACGCCTGCGGTTTGACGGACGGGTCGGCAATGCTGGTGGCCATGACCCGGGAAGAAGCAGAAAAGCGGGGCGTGAAGCCGCTGTTTTCCGTTGTTGATTTTACCCAGGCCGCGGTTGACGGCACCTACATGGGCGAAGGACCGGGGATTGCCATCCCCAAGGTGCTTAAAAGGGCCGGCATGGAGCTTGGTGACATTGATTTGTTTGAAATCAATGAAGCTTTCGCTTCCCAGGTGCTGGGCAATGTGGCCATGCTGAATTTGGACCTTGACCGCCTCAATGTTCACGGCGGGGCCATTGCTCTGGGGCATCCCACCGGCTGCAGTGGCGCCCGGATTATTGTAACCTTGTATTATGCCTTGAAGCGCCTGGACAAGGAGCTTGGAGTGGCTTCCATCTGTGGCGGCGGCGGCGCAACCATGGCCGTGATTATCAAGCGGGAATCGTAGGA
>JAOZRP010000345.1 GCA_029940125.1 bacterium | reverse complement strand
GGGATTGATGACTACCAGATTAAACTGGACCGGGAGAAGCTGTTGCAGAGTATCAGTAATCGCTTATTGTCCTGAAGATGCCGACTATCCTAATTGAGAAGGAGAATGAAAGAAATGAAACTGAAGAATTCTATTGTGTTGAAAGTGATCATAGTGGTGATTGTCGGCCTGTCTTTGGTGGGAGTGGGAACGGTTGTCGCTTACCAGTTTGGTCTGAATAAGTTTGTGGCTGAACAAGGGCGGCAGTTGAAGAAATTCGGCTTGGATGAGGAGAAGATGAAGCTGCAAAATCAAGTCCATCTTTGTTTGCAGACGATCAAATCCTATTATGATCGTTCCCGTGATGTGGAGCAGCTTAAAAAGATGAAATTTGCGGAATTGCGTAAAGTAGTGGATGCTGTTTTCAGCCAAGTGGAGGCCTTTTATAAAAAAAATCATGACCACTTGTCACCTGATGAGCTGGACAAAGGTCTTATGGAACTGGTGCGCACGGCCCGCTATGATCATGGCAACTATATCTGGATCAACGATCTTCATCCCCGGATGATCATGCATCCGGTCAAGCCCCAACTAAACGGCAAAGACTTGTCTTCACTCAAAGATCCCAAGGGAACATATCTTTTTAATGACATGGTCAAAATCTGTAAACAGAAGGGCTCCGGCATGGTCAGCTATCTGTGGGCAAAGCCGGGTGAAAGTGAACCAAAACAAAAAATTTCCTATGTCCGGTTGTTCAAACCCTTGGGTTGGATTCTGGGCAGTGGTGCCTGGCTTGAGGATATTGCTGCAGAAATGCAGGCTAGAGCTCTTCAACAGGTGGCTAGTATGCGGATGAAGGACGGCAATTATTTTTTCATTATTGACCAGCAGGGTGTGACCGTTATGCATCCAATCAAACCCCAGTTGAACGGCAAGGATTTGTCCAAGCTCAAGGATACAAAGGGTAAAAAGTTTTTCCAGGCCATGGTGGACGTTGTGAAGCAGCACCAGGAAGGCTTCGTGGATTACTGGTGGTCAAAACCCGGTCAGCAGGAATCCAGCCCCAAGCTTTCCTATGTGAAGCTCTTTAAACCCTGGGGTTGGATTGTCGGTATGGGAACCTATATCGACCAGTTGGATGTTCAGGTGCAGCAACAAGCCAGTGTCTTAAACTCTTCCCTAAACAAAACTCGCAACCATGCGGTTCTGGTTTCTTTTCTGGTTGGTTCCATGATTGTCTGTGTGCTTGTCTGGTTGCTTCGACTGCTGATTGGAAAACCATTGGCTCGGACCATTGATATGGTTAAAGAGTTGTCTGAAGGCGACGGAGATTTGACCCGGCGTTTGCCAGCTGATCGGGAGGATGAGCTGGGAGAATTGGCCACTGGAGTTAATTCGTTTATTGAGAATCTGCAGCAGATGCTGCGGCGGATGGTCCGGGGATTTGAACATCTGTCCCAAGCGGCCAATACCCTCGATGGCCTTGCCGAGCAGCAGGCAACTGGAGCGGATCAAATGGCCTCCAAAGCTAATGGAGTGGCTACCGCAGCTGAAGAGATGAGCAGCAACATGAGTACCGTGGCTGCAGCTATGGAACAGACATCGGCTAATGTTTCCACCGTTGCTTCTGGTACTGAAGAGATGACGTCCACCATCGCTGAAATTGCCAAGAATACCGGCCAGGCCAAAAATATCACTGATCAGGCGGTGGCTCAGGGCGAAACAGCGGCCTCCCGTATTGATGAGCTGGGCCGGGCGGCGCAAGAGATTGGTCAGGTGACCGAGACCATCAATGCCATTTCCTCTCAGACCAATCTTTTGGCTCTCAATGCTACCATTGAAGCGGCTCGGGCAGGTGAGGCCGGCAAGGGCTTTGCCGTGGTGGCCAACGAGATCAAGGATTTAGCCCAGCAAACCGCTACGGCTACCAGTGAGATTGCCGCCCGCATTAAAAGCATTCAGGATTCAACCGGGGCGACGGTAACCGAAATTAATGAAATAGTTCGGATAAACAAAGAACTTGACGACATCGTGTCAACCATTTCCGTAGCGGTTGAAGAACAGGCGTCAACCACCAGTGAAATCAGTGAAAATATTGCCCAAACTTCCCAGGGGATTAGTGAAGTGAATGAAAATGTGGCCCAGGCCAGCGAAGTCTCGGCTGCTATGGCTCAGGAAATTTCCGAGGTTAATGAGGCCGCTGGTTCAATGAGCAATGCCGGTTCACAGGTACGTCAAAGCGCCGAAGAACTGAAACAGCTGGCAGTGGAGCTGAATGGATTGATGAGTCGGTTTAAACTTTAAATCGTCAAAGATTTTATATGATTATAGTGATGTTTTTTTAGGAGCTGGGAAATGAACATGACAATCAAAAAGAAACTGTTGGGCGCGTTTTTAATTATGGCTTTTTTGGTGACGCTCGCCGGAGTGACCGGAGTGATGATGGTAAAAAAAGTGGCCCGGAGTGGTCAACAGGTGGTTGAGGAACAGGTGCCGGCCAAAGACATGGCCATGGAGGCGAAAATCACCCTGGGTCAACTGACCCAAAGTCTTAACGAGTTGGTGGCTGCCGATGATGACTTGAAAAAAATAGAGGGAGATATCAATGAATGGCTGGGAGATTTTGACATGTGGCTTTCCATGTTTGAATTCGGGACTGAAAGCCAACAGTTCAAAAACAGTGCTGCCGGCAAGATGTATGTCCATGACCAGCTGAAGATAGTGGTGCAGAAGGGCAGTCCCGCAATCCAGAAGCAGATATCTTCCCTGCGCCAGAGGCTGCATAAAATAAAACCGCAGGTGGACCAAGTTGCCGTTTTATGTGAAGCCCTGCAGTCATTCAGCTTTGATTTCGATGGAGTTCATTACACCTTGCCGGCATTCA
>JAOZRP010000344.1:568-2865 GCA_029940125.1 bacterium | reverse complement strand
TGGTGCTGACCTGGTGGCCGGCGGCCTGTGCCCAGGCGGCAATGCTGCCCAGGCCTTCGAAAGGGACATGGTGGAAAGAATGTATTTTCAGAGTCATGGATCGATCTTTTCCAGTTTATTTCTGCCGGAAAGCCGTTTCACATTCCTGCCACAGGTGCAGGTATGATTGTGCAGCCCGGGAGTGGGGATAAAGGGCGGCAACCGGGGCCCGGTAGCTGCCCATTTTTTCGATGTCGGCAAGGTAGGGAACCTTCACGTTCAGCCACTGTTTTTCTTTGTTTATTACCTGTGCCATTGTTTCCTGGTGCAGTTTTTTCCGGTTCTCCACCATGGAAAAAAACGGCAGCAGCTTCTTTGCCGGCAGCCCCTGTTTTTTGAAAAAGTCTTTCAACTGCTTCCAAGTGCGCATTGACAAAGTGGTGGGGATAGTTGGCACCAGGAGATAATCGGCGGCATGAAAAATATTTTCGGAGAGCAAGGTAATGTTGGGTGGACAGTCAATAAAAAGATAGCGGTATTCCCGGCGGAATGGCTTCAATGCCGCCTGCAGCTGCTGCCGGGAGTGTTTGATCCGGTCCAGGACCAGGTCCAGTTTGCGGTGGGAGAAGCTGGATGGCAGGAGGTCCAGCCCCTCGTAATCCGTGGCTTTAATCAGACGGGTCATGATCCGGGGGTTTTTGAATATTCGCCGGTTCCTGAATTTTTTTACCGGCTTTATGCGAAAATAATAGGAAGCGGATCCCTGGGGATCCAGGTCGCATAGCAGGGTGGAGTTTCCTTCACGTGAGGCCAGGTAGGCGAGGTTGACCGCGGTGGCGGTTTTGCCGACGCCCCCTTTGATATTGTACACGGCGATGGTGATCATGATGGTTCCCGCAGTTTGAAAAGCTGGTGAAAAATGTTTTTCGTTTCCGGGGTGTTGAACCGTGAGAAGGTCTTGGCAAACGCCCGTCTCACCTGCTGATGCCGCTCGTGGAGACGGGCCAGCAGGCCGCCGATGGCGGCGGCGTTCAGGACTTCTACCCGGCCGCTTTTATCCAGGGATTCAAGGTAGGTATGCAGGTAATCCTGCTGGATGCTCAAGTCATTGAATTCCCCCAGGTTGTCCTGTAATTTTTTCAATTGAACGATCAATGTTTTTACCTGGTTCGGCGGGTACAGGCTGGCAAAAAATTCCAGCAGGTAGCGGAGCTTTTTGCCGTCGATGCGCAGCTGGTGCAGGTCTTCATCCGGGGAGGTTGCAGTGATGCGCTGCCCATCCTTGATGATCCGGCGATATTGCCGGTAAATGAAAAAGGAGGCCAGTTCTTTGATTGGCCGCCGGGCATTGTCAGCCTCTTCCGTTTCCGGCGTTGCTTGTTTCAGGAAAGATTCCCATTCTTCCAACTGCTGCTGGTAGTCTGCGGAATTTAGCAGTTGCCGTACCCGGTTCAAGGCGAAGCGTCGTTTCCTGGCCAGTTTCAGGAAAAAAACATCGAGGCCCGGCTGCAGATTTGGTGGCAGCAGGCTGCGGAAGTGTTCCCGGTGCAGGAGATAAACATCCAGGTCGCGCAGCAGGTTGGTTTGTTTCCCCAGTTCGGAGAATATCTGGCGAAAATACCGTGTTCTTTCAGCTGGGAAAACCTGCCTGACCTGTCCCAGAACTGCCCTGGTGCGGCGGACGGCGACCCGAAAATCATGGAGGAACTCACTGTCAAGGTCTTCCTTGATTCCCTTCTCATTGGCCTTCATGGTGTTCAGCAAGTACAGGAGAATGGTGCGGGTGGCCTCAGTTGCCGGCTCCCCGGGTTGCAGGCTGACGTCGAGCTTGCCGCTGTAGCTGCTCGGCTGCAGGTTGCCGATTGTTTGCATGATCTCAAACGGGGAGGTTGCCGGCTGCAGCCCCTCTACTCCGGAGATCAATTGTTTGACCCGGCGGGCGGCCCTGCCGTAGCCGCGCAGGGGGATGATGTCCAGCTGCAGGGCCTTTCTTCCGTCCGATGTGGTCAAGGTAACGAACTCCAGCTTGACCAGGGTCTTTTCTTCCCGGTTGAGCAGGCGCAGTGGTTGGATGTTTTTCTCGAAGGAGAGAATGGGCAGCAGAGCCCTGACCTCAATTATCGGAGCCAGCGCCTCTTTCAAATCGCCGTCCGGGAATTCCCAGTAAAAACGGCAAGGACGCGACCGGCTGGCGGAGCTTGCCAGACCGGCAGACTGTTGTTTGCCCAGCTGCTGAAGGAGGTAGTCCCGGTGGCAGAATGTGAGCATTCATCCGGCTCGGTAAAGACGCCAGTCAAAAGTGTCCAGCAGAACGGTAG
>JAOZRP010000344.1:0-558 GCA_029940125.1 bacterium | reverse complement strand
AATGGACTTCCGGCTTGTCGACCCTGACCAGAAATTGACGCTCCAGGATTTTCAGCAGGTGTTCCCCGGCTTCAGGTTTGCCGGTGAATAATAAACGGGACATGCGATCTCCTGGCCTTGTATCCATTGACATTCATCCGAAAATCACTTTCCGGATGGAGACGGGTTGTGCTTTTTGCCCCGTTGGCTGACGGCCGCTTTTGACCATCGATTAACCAATGGGCGCAGGTTTTTGTGTTTGAGCAGGGAAACGGCCTTTTTGGTTGACAGCCATTTGCGCGACCTTTGTTCCTCCTCCGGCCAATGTGCCAGGACTTGTTGGACTTCCATGGCATACAGCTGCACTCGGCACCGTCCCCCCCATTTTTTATAGGTATACTGTCCCAGTGGTTTGCCCTTGGGGATGCCAAGGATGCCGGCTTCTTCGAAAGCTTCCTTGGCGGCGGAGTCAACGGCGGTCATGCCGGGTTCAATCACTCCTTTGGGGATGACGTAATGCTTACCTGTGTGGTTGGTGATCAGCAGAATTTCCAGTTTGCCGTCCTTCCAGCGGTAAGG
>JAOZRP010000050.1 GCA_029940125.1 bacterium | reverse complement strand
CGAGAATGAGCGAGAGCCATGCCGGAACATCCTGATACCCTGTTGGGTTGCGGGCCTTAAGCCCGCCTTGGACGAGATGTTTGCCGTTGTCCGGCTTTTGGCGTTGACTGCGTCATCATATACTTGACAATGATGTAAGGTTATGGCACAAGTTGCATGGAGATGGTGGCAAGGGTGAAGGGTAATGAATGGGCAGGAAAAAGCGCCTCCGGATCCAGCGTCGTATCAACAGCGTCGATACCGTCTGCAGGTTGGGGGCGAAGGTAACAGTACAGCCACATTTAATGTCAAGGTCAATGAATCGGATTTGTTGATTAGGGCGGCTGATGCCGGCCTGCGGAAAATGGCCGGGGAACGGCTGATGTATTACCGACATCAGCTTGAAGCGTTTCTGGAGCAGTTTCCCGAGGTCCGTTTTCAGCTTTCTCCTTTCATGATTCCTGAACATGTGTTGGTGCCGGACGTTGTCGCCGCCATGGTTGCCGCTGCCGGCAAGGCTGGAGTGGGACCAATGGCCGCGGTTGCCGGCGTGCTGGCCGAAGCGGTTGGCCGCGACCTGCTGGCCGCGAGTCCGGTGGTTATGGTTGAGAACGGCGGCGATATCTTTCTGGCCGGAGCCTGTTCTTATACTGTCGGCATCTTTGCCGGCCGGTCACCGTTTAGTGGGAAACTGGGGATTCGTCTCAGCCGGCCGGAGAAATTTTCTGCCGGCATCTGCACGTCTTCAGCGACGGTGGGTCATTCGCTCAGCCTGGGAAGGGCCGACGCCATGTGCGTGTATGCCGACTCCGCTGCTTTTGCCGATGCCCTGGCCACGGCGATGGGAAACCGGATCAGGTCGGCAAAGGATCTGGACGCCGTAGTAAAAGACACCCTGGCTTTTGATTCGGTGCATGGTGCGGTTGCCATCCTGGGGGATAAATTGGCGGCCGCCGGTGAGGTGGAGCTGATTTCCCTGTCACCGGAGTGAGAGGTAGCAATGAAAAAGACCTATGTCCTTCATTTTGACCAGTCAAACTATGACAAGCCGATTGTCTATCGTTTGATCAAGGAGTATGACCTGGTTTTTAATATCCTCAGGGCGGTTATCCTGCCCAAGAAGGAGAGCTACCTGGCGATGGAAATCAGCGGCGAGCCGTCACTGATGGAGCAGGGTCTTGACTACCTGGTCAAACAGGGGGTCAAGGTTGAATCAATTAACAAAAGCGTCAAACGCAATGAGCAGGTCTGCATTCACTGCGGTGCCTGCACGGCGATTTGTCCAACCGGGGCCTTGTCTATTGAACGGCCTTCGATGTTGGTTTCTTTTCATCCTGAGGAATGTACCGCCTGCGGCTTGTGCGTCAAGGCTTGTCCGCCCCGGGCAATGGAGGTGAGCTTTTGAAGTTGTCGACAAAAGGAAGATATTCTGTTCGTGCAATGGTGGCCATGGCGATTCTGGCTGATGGAAACAAGCCGGTATCATTGAAACAGATCAGTGCCCATGAAGGGATTTCGGTCAGTTATCTTGAGCAGCTTTTTGTCCACCTGCGCCGTGCCGGCCTGGTGAAAAGCGTGCGGGGACCGGGAGGTGGATACCTTTTTGCCAGAGATCTGGATCAGATTACCGTGGCCGAAGTAATGGACGTGGTGCAGGAATGCATGCAGCCGGTCAACTGCACCGCCTGTACCCAGGACAACCCGGCCTGTGACGCCGGGCGGGGGAGCAGCAAGTGTTTGACCCGCCCGTTGTGGGACAAGCTGGATGACACCATCGGCAAATTCCTGGAGTCCATTACCTTGCATCATATTATTGACGGAAAGGTATGAATATCTACCTGGATTACAATGGTACGACACCAGTAGATCCGGCCGTGCGCGATGCAATGCTGCCTTTCCTCGGCGATCTGTTCGGGAATCCATCCAGTACCCACTGGGCCGGCCAGGCGGCCCGGGAAGCTGTTGATAAAGGTCGGGAGCAGCTGGCGGGCCTGATTGGCGCCCGACCGGAAGAGATTGTTTTTGTCAGCGGTGGTTCTGAAAGTGACAACCTGGCCATTAAGGGGACCATCTGGTCTCTCTGCCGTCAGGACCCCGGTAAAGCCCATGTGATTACCTCGACGGTTGAGCATCCGGCCGTGCTCAACTGCTGTGCCTTTCTGGAGCGCATGGGGGTGGAGGTTACCTATCTCCAGGTTGACGGCCAGGGGATGATAACTGCCGACCAGGTCGAGGCGGCGATCAATGAACGAACCGTATTGATCTCGCTTATGCTGGCCAATAATGAAACCGGAGTGATTTTTCCCATTGAGGAGATTTCCCGGGTAGCCAAAAAACACGGCATCCGCCTGCACACTGATGCGGTGCAGGCGGTAGGTAAAATTCCAGTGGATGTCGGCCGGCTGGGCGTAGATTTGCTGTCTCTGTCTGCCCATAAGTTCTACGCCCCCAAGGGGGTGGGCGCCCTGTGGATTCGTCCAGGGGTGGAGCTGGAACCGCTTATCCACGGCGGAGGGCAGGAAGGGGGACGGCGCAGCGGTACGGAAGCCGTTCCCAACCTCGTGGCCATGGGGAAAGCCGCCGAGTTGGTGCAGAACGGGAATCTGGAGGCTGAAGTCCAGCGGCTGTCGGCCCTGCGCGACCGCCTGGAAGAGGAACTGGCGGCGCGACTGCCCAGGATAGTTTTCCACGGCAGGCAGGTTGACAGGCTGCCGAATACCGCTAATTTTTCCCTGCCCGGCATTGATGGCGAATCCTTGAAAATGCATCTTGATTTGCGGGGGGTGGCGGTTTCCACCAGTTCGGCCTGCGATTCAGGAAGTGGAAAAGCTTCCCGGGTGCTGGCGGCCATGGGCATTCCTGAGGCCGAAGCCAAGAGTTCTTTGCGGGTCAGCCTTGGCCGCTGGAGTACCGCTGACGAGGTCAACATGTTTATCGACATACTGGTTGACGTAGCGGAATCCTTGTGGCGCATCTCTCCTTTGTAATCCCGGCTTTTAATCTCCATTGCCAGTATTTTTCCCATGAATGAAAAAGTTGTCGTTGGGTTCAGTGGTGGCGTTGACAGCCTGGCTGCGGCGCTGCTGCTGCGCGAGCAGGGTTGCGAGGTTCAGCTGGCGGCCCTGGACATGGGAGTGTATGACCGCAAACTTTTTGTCCGACGGGTGAGGGAAGCCGCCTCCCGGCTTTCTTTGCCTCTGGAGATATTTCCTGCCCCGGAACTGTTCAAAAAGCAAGTGGTTGACTACCTGGCCGCATCATACCTTGACGGGCTTACCCCCAACCCCTGCATTCGCTGCAACGCCCGGGTTAAGTTTTTTCTTTTGCGGCAGGCCGCTGAAACTTTTCAGGCCCGCTGGCTGGCTACCGGACATTATGTCAACTTCGGCGACTGGGAAGACGGGTCCCGGGTTATCGTCCAGGGTGTTGACGCCGCCAAGGACCAGAGCTATTTTCTCCAGCAGCTTCCTGTAGAATGGCTGCCAATGATGAGGTTTCCCCTGGGAAAACTGAAAAAGGAAGTGGTCCTTGACCTGGCCCGCCGGGCTGGTTACCCTCTGGACGATTACCGGGAGAGCCAGGAGCTGTGTTTTGTCAAGGATGGCTCCTATGCGGACCTGTGCCAAGCGCCGGCGGTTGATGCCGACGGCCCGATTGTCAACCTGGCTGGCGAGGTCGTCGGCCGGCACCGGGGCATCCATCATTACACCCTGGGCCAGCGCCGGGGCCTGGGCGTCGCTCATTCCGAGCCTCTGTACGTTTATGCCATTGATCCCCGGCACAACCGACTGGTGGTGGCCGAACGCCGGGAGCTTTACCGGACGACTTTCTTAGTTCATCAACTGAACTGGTTTATCGAGCCGGAGAACTGCCCCCGCCGGTTGAATTTCCAGATTCGCTATCGCCACCGGCCGGCCCCGGCATCCATGGAGATGATCGACCGGGATACGGTGCGGGTGGTTTTTGATCAGCCGCAGTTTGCCATTACCCCCGGTCAGGGAGCGGCAGGATACGTGGATGGCTGCCTGCTGCTGGGAGGAGTTGTCAGCCGGTGAAGGTGCAATGCGTAACCCTGGGCTGCAAGCTGAACTACTATGAATCCTGCGCCCTGGCGGAGGAAATGGCCAGCCGCGGTTTTCAGGTGGTTCGAAAGGGGCCGGCCGACATTGTCATTGTCAATACCTGCGCCGTAACCAGCCGGGCGGGCATGCAGAGCCGCCAGGAAGTGCGCAAGGCGATAAGAAGGAATCCCGAAGCCCTGGTGATTATGACCGGCTGCTATGCCCAGGGCAACCCTGATGCTACCGACAGCATCCCCGGCCTGGCCGCCGTGGTCGGCAACGCCGGCAAAGCGGTTCTTCCCCGCTGGCTTGACGAACATTGTGCTTCCGGTCGGGCAGTTTTTGCCCAGCGGCCGGCAGCTTTCGGTTTTGACGGCAGCCTGCCGGTAGGAGCGCTGAAAACCAGAAATTTCATGGGCCGTGCCCGGGCTTTTCTTAAAATTCAGGATGGCTGCAACGCTTTCTGCCACTACTGCATCATTCCCTACCTGCGCGGCCGTTCCCGGAGTCTGGACAGCAGTGATATTGTTGCCGAAGCCCGGGCCATTGCCGCTGCCGGCTACCGGGAGCTGGTGCTTACCGGGGTGCATATCGGGCAGTACGGCCTGGATCTGCAGCCGCCCCGTGATCTTGCTTCGCTGGTACAGGAACTGCTGCGGGAGACGGGATTCCGCCTGCGCCTCGGTTCCCTGCAGCCCCAGGAAATTACCCCGCTGATGATCGAAATGCTGGCGGATGAAAAAAACAACCTCTGCGAGCATCTTCATCTTTCCCTGCAGTCGGCGGACGATCGGGTGCTGGCGAGCATGGGCCGCCCTTATGGCCGGAAGGAGATCGTTTCCCTGGTGGAAAGGCTTAAAGGTTCCAATCCGGGAATAACTCTGGGGGCGGATATCATTGTCGGCTATCCTACCGAAACCGAGGCTGCCTTTCAAAATACCCTGCAGCTGCTTGTCGACCTGCCGGTAACCTATCTCCACGTTTTTCCTTATTCACCGCGGCCCGGCACCCGGGCGGCGAAGATGAAGGATGAAGTGCCGTCAAAGGTGAAAAAGGAGCGGGTGAAAATTCTGCAGGAAATCGGACGGAAGAAAAAAATGCATACCTATAGGGAATATATCGGCCAGCCGCTGGAGGTTGTTGTTGAACAGGTCAGGAAGGCAGGAAGGATGAAAGGGCTTTTTTCCGGTCATTCGCGCAACTACCTGCAGGTGTTTATCGCCAGCGACATGAATGATGACCCTGATGCTTTCTTAAATCGTGAACTGCGAGTGGTTCCCCATGATTGCGACGGTGACAGCCTGGTGGCGCGTATTGACAGTTTTCTGGAATTATGATACAAACTGAATTAAGTTACTAAACATAAAAACAGGAGGAAAACAAGATGATTGGCAAATCAACACCTATTCGCGACCTGCTCACCAAATATCCGAAAGCGGCTGAAGTTTTTGCCAGCAAAGGCCTGGGGTGCCTCGGCTGTTCAGCGGCCATGTTTGAAACCATTGAAGAAGGAGCCCTGGCCCACGGCCTGGATCCGGACAAGCTGGTTGATGAAATGAATGCCGCCCTAGCGGAGTAAAACATGAAACCGGACCGCGAACGGCTGGATGTCATCATGGTGGCCCGGGGCCTGGCCGCCAGCCGTGAACGGGCCAGGGCGCTCATCATGGCCGGCAAGGTTCTCTGCGATGATGTCGTGGTCGACAAGGCTGGTCAGAAGGTGGCGGTCACCGCGGCCATCCGCCTCAAGGAGCGTGATTTTCCCTATGTAAGCCGGGGAGGATTGAAACTCGAAGCTGCCCTGCAGACCTTCAACCTGGATCCTGCCGGTCGCACGGCCCTGGATGTGGGGGCTTCCACCGGCGGTTTTACCCACTGCCTGCTGATGCGTGGAGTCTGCCGGGTCTACGCGGTGGATGTCGGGTACGGCCAGCTGGCCTGGGAACTGCAGCAGGACCCCCGGGTTGTGGTCATGGACCGGGTGAATATTCGCGTCCTGACCCCGGCGGATTTCCCTGATTCCCTCAATTTCTGCGTTATTGACGTCTCTTTTATTTCCCTGACAAAAGTGCTGCCGGCAGTATATCCCCTTCTTGATCAGGGGACGCCCGTCGTTGCCCTGGTCAAGCCCCAGTTTGAAGTGGGCCGGGCCGATGTCGGCAAGGGCGGCATTGTGCGTGATGAGCAAAAAAGGCTGGCGGCGCTGGAAAAAGTTGTCGCTTCGGCCGCGGACAGCGGTTTCAGCTGCCACCAGCGCATGCTGTCGCCGATTGCCGGTCAGAAGGGTAACCGGGAATTTCTTGTTTACCTGAGACGCGATTAATGGTTATATGGTATCCGGGCTGGATGGGGAGCTGAAAGCCATCGGCGACAGTTTATCCGGAACGTTACTCGGTGGAAAATTAAGTTTTTCCTCCTGTGTTGCAGAAATGCAGCATGGGATGTTCGGGCTTGGCTCATAGCGGGTTTGGCCGCCGAACGAATCACCACGACGGTGATTCGCGGCGGACGCCTCGGAGCCGGCCATGGACGGCCGGCGAGAATGAGCGAGAGCCATGCCGGAACATCACAATATCTTTTAACGGTTTTAACGTAACCCGGGAAATTGAAAAAAAGGGAACTTTTTTCCTGAACCCGAACAATGGTTTTGTCTCAATGAATAAAAGACGACAGAGCAGGCAAATCATGATCGGCCGGCTGCCGGTGGGCGGCGATGCCCCCATCGTCGTGCAGTCGATGACCAATACCGATACCCGGGATGTCGAGGCAACGGCAGCCCAGATTCACGCCTTGACTGCCGCCGGCTGCGAACTGGTGCGGGTGGCGGTGCCGGACATGGAAGCGGCGAAAGTGCTCGGGAAAATCAAATCCGCCATTGCCGTTCCCCTGATTGCCGACATCCATTTTCAGCATCAGCTGGCCATCGAAGCGGTGCGGCAGGGAGTTGACGCCCTGCGGATCAACCCCGGCAATATCGGCTCGGCACAGCGGGTCCGGGAAGTGGTGCATGCCTGCCGGGAGCGGGAAGTTCCCATTCGCATCGGCGTGAACGCCGGCTCGCTGGAAAAGGATCTGGTTGACTGCTTTGGGCACAGCCCCCGGGCGATGGTGGACAGCGCCCTGCGCCATATCCGCCTGCTGGAAGACCAGAACTTCAATTTGATCAAGATTTCCCTGAAATCTTCCAATGTCAACGACACCATCGAGGCTTATCAGTTGTTGGCCGAAGAGGTGGATTACCCGTTTCACATCGGCATTACCGAAGCCGGGACCCCGGAGCGGGGGGCGATAAAATCGGCGGTGGGCATCGGCATCCTGCTGTATCTGGGCCTGGGCGACACCCTGAGGGTTTCTCTGACCGGGGACCCCGTCCAGGAGGTTTTTACTGCCTACCAGATACTCCAGAGCCTTTCCCTGCGCCAGCGGGGCATTGAATTGATTTCCTGTCCCACCTGCGGACGGACGGAAATCGATTTGATTGCCCTGGCCACCGCGGTGGAGAAGCGGCTGCAGCATATTCGCCAGCCCTTGAAAGTGGCGGTAATGGGCTGCGTCGTCAACGGCCCGGGTGAGTCGCGCACCGCTGACATCGGCATTGCCGGGGGGAAGGGAAACGGCCTGCTGTTTCGCCATGGAGAGATTTTGAGGAAAGTTCCGGAAAATCAACTGCTGGATGTTCTGGTGGAAGAGGTGGAAAAACTTGCGGCCGAATTTTCCCGTTAACCTTTTGTGGCGCCGGCTGCCGCAGCTGGCCAGGATTTGCTGGGGGTTGATGCTGGACCGCCGGGTACCCCCGCACCTTAAACTGATACCCATCGGCGCCGTTTTATACCTGCTGCTGCCCTATGATCTTATTCCGGATTTTCTGGTTCCGGTCATTGGCCAGATTGATGACCTCCTGGTTTTATTTTTGGCTTTTCGCCTGTTCCTGGGTCTGGTGCCGGCGGACATCTTGTTTGAACATCAA
Source organism: bacterium (assembly GCA_029940125.1). GTDB lineage: Bacteria > Desulfobacterota > Anaeroferrophillalia > Anaeroferrophillales > Anaeroferrophillaceae > DQWO01. The sequence continues at coordinate 2,877 of JAOZRP010000050.1, read as the reverse complement.
CAGAAGGTGGGCTGGTGACCTCTGAAAACCGCATTCACATACTCCCTCCGCGGGTTCATCATAAAATTGCCGCCGGCGAAGTGGTGGAGCGACCGGCGTCGGTGGTCAAGGAACTGGTGGAAAACGCCCTTGATGCCGGGGCGGACCGGATAGACGTGCTGGTAGAAGACGGCGGCCGGCAGCTGGTTGAAGTGATGGACAACGGCTGCGGCATGACTAAAGATGACGCCCTGCTGGCCCTTGAGCGGCATGCCACCAGCAAAATAGCCACGGAAGACGATCTTTTCGCCCTGAAAACCTTTGGTTTCCGGGGCGAAGCCCTGCCCAGCATCGCCTCGGTATCCCGGTTTTTGCTGGAAACCAGGACCAGGGATTCCCATGAAGCGGTTTGCATTACCAGGGATGATGGAGACCGCTTCCAGGTGATGGCCGCCGGCGCCCCGGTTGGCACCCGGGTCCGGGTCCGGGATCTGTTTTACAATATCCCGGCCCGGCGGAAATTCCTTAAAAGCGTCAACACTGAACGCGGGGCCATCCTTGACTGCCTCAACCGTTTTTCACTGGTTCATCCGCAGTGCGGCTTCACCCTGGTTCATAATCAGAAAACCGTTTTTCAACGCCCGGCCGGCAGCGACATTCGCCACCGGCTGCTGGAAGTTCTCGGCCGCGAAACCGGTGCGGCGCTGCTGCCGGTTTCCGGGGGCGGCTCGGCCGCCGGCACCTTGTCCGGCTTTGCTTCACCGCCGGTCCTGCACCGTTCCAATCGGCGCTCCATTTACCTTTTTGTCAACAACCGCATGGTCAAGGACCAGGTGATGACGTCGGCGGTCCTGAAGGCCTACCAGGGATTGATGGAAAAAGGGCGCTACCCGGTCTGTGTGCTTTTTTTGACCGTTGATCCCGCCCGGGTGGACATGAATGTTCACCCGGCCAAGGAAGAGGTCAAGTTCGCCGATTCGGGGCAGGTGTTTTCCCTGATCAGGCAGTCAATCCTGGAAGCCTTGAGCGGCTACCCGGGCGGAGAAAGTGCCGGTATTGTTGCCGATGATCCTTTTGCCGCGTTCATCCCCCCGGCTGCAGCTGCCGGAGACCGGGCTGCTTTTTCATCCGGGTCTGAAGATCATCTCGTTCGTCAGCCTGATCTGATTCCTGCCTGGCAGCCGGCCCCCGCGGTCGTTCCGACCGACTCCGGGCCGGTGCGAGAGGAAAACAGAAGGTACGGAAGTGAAAAAGGTTTTTTTTCTTCCATGCAGATTATCGGGCAGGTATGGAACAGCTATCTGATCCTCTGCCATGAGGAAACTCTGTATCTGCTCGACCAGCACGCTGCCCATGAGCGCATCCTCTATGAACAGCTGCAGCAGCGGATGAACAGCCGGAACGCTTCCCAGAAACTGCTGCTGCCGATAACCATGGATTTGTCGCCTGACGAGTTGGCCGTGGTGCAGGAATATGGAGATATTTTGGCGCAGCTGGGTTTTTCCCTGGCTCCTTTCGGCACCAATGCCATTATCCTGACCGGCATGCCGATCCTGGTCAAGGATTACGACCCCCGGGAGTTTTTCCATGAAGTGGTTGCCGATTTGCTGCACAGTCGCAGCCAGGCGGGGAAAAATCTGCCTTTGCTTAATGAACTGGCCGCCGGCATGGCCTGCCGGCTGGCCGTGAAGGCAAGCGACGCCCTGAGCCGGGAGGAAATTGAACTTTTATTAATGCAGCTTGATCAGGTGGGCGTTGCTCAAACCTGTCCCCATGGACGCCCGCTTTACTTCACCATGAGTCGCCATGAAATGGAAAAGAAATTTCAACGCCGCTGATTATCGGCTGGCCATCCTGCTGACCGTCCTGCTGGTCGTCTGCGGTTGTGCCGGACGTCAGCTTGTTCCCCGGTCGGCGGAATATGTTCGTCCCGACCGGCTGGCTTCGATCTGGGGGCAGCTGGCGGAGATGGAATCTCTCTATGCCGGCGGGGTGATAAAACTGGAAGCCCGTGACGGCCAAAAGAATTCCCAGCGCATTCGCATTGCCGCCCGGGCCCCCGACCGGCTGAAGATGCAGTGGCTGACCCCATGGCATACGGTAGTCTGGCAGCTGCTGATTGACAACCGTCAATTCTGGCTTTCGGACAGCCATAGTCAGATAACCTATCATGGCTGGTTAGGGTTGAAAACCGGGAAAAATTCCTGTAAACAGCAGAGTGCGTGGTGGACATATATAGAACTTATGGCTTCCTGGCGGCTGTTGTTTTCCAAGCCGTCACCGGAACTGATGAGTGCCGACAGCCGGGAGGAACCGGGACTTGCCAACCTGCCGACTGCCGAAACCGAGTATCTGGTTACCGCTGACCGGACCATGCCGGCCGGTAAGATCATTCGCTTTGCCGATGGTTCCCAATGGCGGATAAACTATCTGGAGTTTGTGACGGTAAAGGATGGCCGGATTTTTCCCCGGAAGCTGGAAATCATCTGTCCGGCGGCGAAAGTGGAGCTGCGGTTCAGCACGGTTCAGCTGGACCATGATTTCAAGGAAAAAACTTTCAGCTATCAGCAGAAAAATTTCAGCTTGAAGGAGGTTGACTGCCACAACCTGTTGACACCCTGAAGGTGGTGAGTCTTGCATGATCGCCGTCAGCGACCGGCAGGGGTTCCATGACCGGAAAAGTCGGGGAGCTGAATACCGATGGCTGACTGTTGCCTGGGTTGAGCGATTAGCCGTTAGTTGTTAGCGTTTAGCCCTGAAAAACCAAGACGTTACGTTCATGAGAACCAACACCCAAAGGGTGAAACTTGTAATGGTTAATGTTATGTAATCATTAAACCAAGGCGGGCTTAAGGCCCGCAACCCAAATCAGGGTATCAGAGGGTATCAGGATGTTCC
>JAOZRP010000343.1 GCA_029940125.1 bacterium | reverse complement strand
AAGCCCGCCTTGGCTTCACTAACAATAAGATAACGAAACTTCAACCCCATGGCAAGCTGTATGCAATGTTTTTCAACTGTCGACCAACCGCCCTTGCCCATAAAACGTCCGGGTGTCTTGAAAAATCAGCATTTTTGTTTGAGACCAGGCAGGCGAACATTATAACCGCAGGAATAGAGGCCATATTTTGAGGATTATAATGTGACCCTAACGCCGTAATCGGGCAAAAAGGCAATTTTTCAAGGTACCCCTATGCCGTCTATTGAAGGCAATCTCACCGGCCTGAAACCAAAGCAGGTCAAAAACCTCGAAAAAATCTTCCGGCGCCGTCTCAGCCACGATCAGGTTGTCAGCGAAGAATTGTGCCGCTACCTGGCCGGCCTGGCCCATGAAACCGGCCGCCAGCTTGGCATCCTGATCAACCGCCGGGGATACATCACCCACGTCATCGTCGGCACCCGCCAGGGAATCGTCCTGCCTTCCCTGCACGAATACCGCCTGGGACACGGCCGGCTGCGCGGCCTGCGCTGCATCCACGTGCACCTGGACAACCAGCCGCTGGACGCGGAAGATCTCACCGACCTGGCCATGCTCAGACTGGACCTGATGGGAGTTGTCAATACCACGGCCAGCGGCCTGCCGACAAGGCTCCAACTGGCCCACCTTAAAGCCGGAACAAGTCAGCAGCAGCCCGACTATGAAATCCTTGAGCCCTTATCCCCACACCACATCAACCTGTCGTTTTCCCGACTGATCCGCGACATGGAGGATGAAATCGTCGAGGGCTTCAGCCACCAGACGCAGGCCGGCGACCGTCAGCGGGCTTTTATTGTCAGCGTCGGGCCGGAATCGCGTCATGTCCATGAAGAATCCGTCCATGAACTCATCGAACTGGCCAAAGGAGCACAGCTGCAGGTAGCCGGCACCTACATCCAGAAACGCCAGATACACCCCAGGACGGTCACCGGGGCGGAAAAATTACAGGAAATCACCATTTCAGCCATGGAACAGGGCGTCGACCTGTTGATCTTCAACCAGGAACTGTCCCCGATGCAGGCCCGCCGGCTCACCGAAATCACCGACCTGAAAGTCATCGACCGCACCCTGCTCATCCTGGACATCTTCGCCCGCCGGGCCCAGAGCCGCGAAGGAAAGCTGAAGGTGGAACTGGCCCAGCTCAAGTACCGGCTGTCCTGGATTTCCGAAAAAACCACGGCTCTGTCCCGCCTGACCGGCGGCATCGGCGGCCGGGGGCCGGGTGAAACCACCCTGGAAATTGACCGGCGCCGCACCCGGGAACGCATCGGCACCCTGGAAAAAAGGTTGAAAAAAATGGCCGGCAGCCGGGCCAACGCCCGCAAAAAAAGAAAAAAAAACCAGCTGCCGCTGGTTTCAATCATTGGTTATACCAATGCCGGGAAATCCACCCTGTTAAATACCTTGACCAAAAGTTCGGTTTTTACGGAAAACCTCCCCTTTGCCACCCTTGACCCCACGACCCGCCGGCTGCGCCTGCCCCGCGAGCAGGAAATCATCATTACCGACACGGTCGGCTTCATCAAGCGGCTGCCCAAGGATCTGCTGGATGCTTTTCGCACCACCCTGGAGGAACTGCATGAGGCCGATCTTTTGATCCACCTGGTCGACGCCGCCGATGAACAGCTGCAGGAACACATTCAGGTGGTTGAAAACATCCTGACGTCCCTGGAGCTTCAGGACATACCCAGGATGCTGGTCTTCAACAAAACTGACCTGATCAGCGCGGCGGAAAAACGCCTGCTGACCCGGCGCTACCAGGCAATGTGCATCGTGGCCAAAGAGGCACCGTCCACTGAGATTCTGATAGACAAACTGACGGAGAGACTGAAACACCGGCTGCATGCTCCCCGGCAAACCGGCATCAGGAGTTAGGGGAAGGTTTTGTCGTTCCCGCCATACAGCTTTTGGCTTCCTCAAGCAGATTGCCGATAATTTCCTTAACCGACATAATTTTCTTGATCGCCGGGAAATTGCTGCCGGTAAAGAACAGGCCCCGCTCGTAATCACCGTTGCGGGCCCGCAGCAGGGCGTCCAGGATGCAGAAGCTGCCGCTGCAGCGTTTCAGGCAGCCGCGGCAATTTTCCGGCCGGATCGATTCATCACCCGCCAGCAGTTTTTCAACCAGGGGGGTTTTGATGGCGTTGGCCGGCAGCCCCACCGGACTTAAAATCCGCACCAGATCGCTGATTTTGGATTTCATCAGCAGTTCCTTGAAATTGTCGTGGACCGTGCACTCGGAGCTCAACAAAAACCTGGTGCCCATCTGCACTCCGGCCGCTCCCAGTTCCATAACCCGGCTGATTCCCTGACCGTCAATGAATCCACCGGCGGCAATGACCGGAATGGACACCGCCTCGCAGATGGCCGGCAGCAGGTCTTCCGTTTTTTCTTCCGTACCCAGGTGTCCGCCGGCGTCGCGGCCTTCAACAATCACCGCGGCCGCCCCCAGCCTTTCGGCCAGCTTCGCCACCTTAACCGATGAAACCATGGTAATCAGCGGGGTTTTCCATTCCCGGCAGATGCCAAAAACATCCTTGGAAAAGCCGGCTCCGGCGATGATGACATCAACCTTCTGCCGCAGCGATTCATACACCACATCCTTAAAATTTCGCGCCGCAACCATGATGTTCAAACCGAGAATACCCTTGGTCATCGCCCGGGCTTCCTGCAGCTGACGTTTCACTTCTTCCAAACTGAGACCGGTGGCCCCAATGACCCCGATGCCGCCTTCATTTGCCACCGCGCAGGAGAGTTCCGCGGTTGAGACGCTGACTGCCATCCCTCCCTGAATAATGGGAAGATCAACAAAGCGGTTGCCAATTTTCATTCCTGGTAATTCCATTTTCCTACTACGTG
>JAOZRP010000342.1 GCA_029940125.1 bacterium | reverse complement strand
TCCACTGCATCGATGCGATTGCTCAATTTCTCGTCCACTGCATCGATTTTATCACTGAGTTTCTTATCAACAGTATCGATCTTGGTGTTCAATGCCTCAAATTTAAGGTCGACTACTTCGAACCGCTCCCTGGTCTCCCGGGCAAGATCCTGAATCTCATGTCTCAACACTTCATGACCCTCAAGCACCAGCTTGACATTGCCACACATATCTTCCAATAAAATTTCCAGGTGATCCTTTTCCATGATTTTTCACCTTTACCCCTGAAAAACGGATGGTTGCTATCCAATGCCAATCTCATCTTGACATACAGCAAAACACCTGGAAAAAAAACAAAAAAATTGAAAAAAAGGAGGAGACAGAGCCCGATTTATTGAAAGCAGCGGTTAGCTTTTAGCGGTTGGCTACCGCAACACCCTACGGAAGCGAACAAAAATAGAGCAAAAAACTATTCTCCGTACATCTCGGTTATGAGTTTGCGTAATTGCGCGGCTTCAGCTTTAGATAATGTATCAATTTTCTTTTTTAACCGCTGTTTGCTGATCGTGCGGATCTGATCAACGGCTATCTCAGCCTTTTTGTTCGCGCAGGCAATCTGGAGCCGGGTTCTCCATTGCGAGTGCAGCTTTGAGGTTAAGGGACATACGACAACGGTTTCCAGATATTTATTCATTTCATCCTGGCTGATGATGACAACTGGACGCACTTTCTTTATTTCACTTCCCACCGTGGGATTAAGGTCGGCATAATAGATTTCATACCTTTTACAAGTCAAAATCTTCACCCTCCAACCCATCAAGAAGTGTGGTTTCAAAATCACCCCAATCTTCTTTTTCGGCAGCCATGCTTTTGAAAGTATCTTCCCAGGAAAGTTTCTGCTCTTCTTTCCGGCGCAACAGCAACCCCCTGTCTGTTTCTTCCAACAACAGAAAGTTTTTGAAGCCATATTTTTCCAAGATCACTTTAGGTATGCGAATTCCTCTTGAATTTCCAATCGGAACCAATTTCACATTCCTGATCCGCGGCTGTTTTTCCATGGTGTTTGCTCCTTAATCTTTTGCTGCATTCCATGTAATTACAGTAATTACAGCAAAGCGTAAAGTCAAGAAAAAAAGGCGGGGGAAAAGGGGGACAAAGATCACCACAGGCGGGACAATATTATAATTCTGATTCCTCAATTCCTGAAATCTTCATCAGATGCCGCTGCAACCCAATTTTCAACGGAGTATTGCCGTGGACAGGAACAGATATACGTAAAGCACTTCCAGCCTTAGCGTAAATGTGGTGGCTTCCATTGATGCGCTTCAATTCCCAAGTTTTTGATTCCAAGAGGCGGCAAAAATGTCTACCGCTAACTGTTTTCAAATTGCTATCTCCATTACTTTGTCATTTTTAGAGATAGTAATGTCTTGGACATCAACGGACAAACAACCCTCAACAGCTTCATAAATATTAATCAACAATTCATCGAAAGAGTTTCCTTGAGTAACGCATCCGGGAATAGATGGAACTTCCGCCCAAAAGCCACCCTCTTCAGCTTCATGTACAACCACTTTTATTTTCATAACTTCCTCCCGTAACTCAAGTATATGGTCTGTGCTCTTATAGCTTATTGGTATTACAGATACATGGTCATTGTCAACGAGAATAAGGAAGGGAATAATGAAAAATAGGGACAGACCCCGATTTTTTCTCTGAGAAAAAATCGGGGTCTGTCCCCTATTTTTTTTACAGTTTCTTTTCCAGGAAGGCGGTGACGCAGTTGATGGAATCGAGGTTTTCGGGGATCAGCTCCTCGTCGTCGATGGTGACGGAGAACTCCTCTTCGAGGAATTCCACCAGCTCCAGGACCCCGGTGGAATCGATGATGCCGCCGTCCAGGAAGGAGGTGTCGTCGGCCAGCTCGTCGGCGCTGCCGAAGAGAAAATTTTCAACGATGAAATCCCTGATTTTGGCTTTTATGTCGGTCGTGCTCAAACTCATAGCTCCAATTTCTCCCGGGCGTAGTCAACCATGTTGGCGTTTTGATCGGTGTAGATTTTTTCAATTCCCTCGTCGCGGTCCATCACTCCCTGGCGGACCATGTTGGCAATCTCCCAGACGTAGGGATGGAAGCCGTGGCGCTCCAGGTGGCACTGGTTGGCGAAGGCGTTCAGCAGGCAGTTGGAAGAATTGGTGTCGGTATCTTCCGGCGCCCGCCAGCCCGTGGCCTCCAGCTCTTTTTTAATCGCCTCCTCGTCGTAGTCAAAGAAGGCCAGAGGATGGATGTTGCAGGGAAAGCGGTCGGCGTAGCGGTCGTAGTAGACCGCGGGAATCAGGTAGCGCTCCAGCCGCCGGCTGAGTTCCGGGGGATAGGCGTTTTTCATCGCCTGCTGATTTTTGGCGGTCAGCGTCGGGTTGGTTTTCATGATTGCCGACTGGATCGGCGCCTGGCCCGGCGACCAGCCGAAGGCAACCAGGGGAATCGACATCTCCAGGGCCGTTTTCAGCACCAGGCTCTTGACGATGCCGATGCAGGCGGTGCAGATGGCGCTGGCCCGCAGCAGGGTCGGAGCTGGAAAGATGTCTCTGGTGGCCGTGCAGGAAAAGAGATCGCGGGCCACCGGCCAGGGAATGGTGAAGTTGAGGTGGTCGATGTCCAGCTGGTCGGTCAGGCGGGCGATGTTTTCCAGGGACGCCGGCGAGATGAAGTGGTTGTCGAAGGTCAGGGCGAGGATCCGCAGACCATAGCGCTCCTTGAGCAGCTTCATGGTGTAGCTGGAATCCTTGCCGCCGCTGTAGGCCATGATGGCGTCGTAGCAGGGCGCCTGGTCCCGCACTTCAGCAATCAGGTCGTCGAGGCGGTGGCGGTAGTCGGCTTTTTTGCCGGGCGCCCGGGCCGCTCTTTTCTCTTCCCGGC
>JAOZRP010000049.1 GCA_029940125.1 bacterium | reverse complement strand
CTCTGGGCATAGAAGAAGTCAAGCTGTTTCAGAGCATAGCTCGATAATCCGGCATTGATTGAATGGCAACCTGTTTTTTTATGATAAAATTTCTTGACAGTTTCTTCAAGAGAAGGTATACAGTATACAATAAATCATCGCTGGATCCACAGCAACCATTATGATCGAGTAGGTTTCCCATGCGTGAAATGAGTGTTGATCATATTACCTCTACCGTCGCCCGCCTCTGCAAGGAGGCCAACTATTTCCTCGGCAATGATATGTTGTCAGCCCTGGAAAAAGCTGTTGAGGTCGAGGAGTCGCCCACCGGGCGGACTATCCTGAAGCAGCTGCAGGAAAATGCCGCTATTGCCGCCGCTGACCAGATACCCATTTGTCAGGATACCGGGCTGGCGGTGGTTTTTCTGGAATTGGGTCAGGATGTCCATCTTGTCGGCGGAGAGCTGGAAGCGGCTGTTAATGAAGGTGTTCGCCAGGGATATGGGGAAGGCTACCTGCGCAAGTCGTCGTGTCATCCATTTACCCGGAAAAATATCGGGGATAACACGCCGGCAATTATTCACTGCCGGATCGTTCCCGGAGATCAGCTGAAAATAACCATCGCTCCCAAGGGCGGCGGCAGTGAAAACATGTCCAAGGTGGTGATGCTGAAGCCTGCCGACGGCGTTGCCGGCATCAAGAAGCAGGTGGTTGAATGGGTGGCCCAGGCGGGAGGAAATCCCTGTCCGCCGACCATCGTCGGCGTGGGAATCGGCGGCACTTTTGAACGTGCCGCCCTGCTGGCCAAGGAATCCCTGCTGCGGGAGGTAGGCAGCCGGAATCCCGATCCCGAGCTTGCCCGGCTGGAGGAAGAGCTGCTGGTCGAGATCAATAAGCTTGGCGTCGGACCCCAGGGGCTTGGGGGACGGGTAACCAGCTTTGCCGTCCATGTCAAGATGCTGCCCTGCCATATTGCCAGTCTGCCCCTGGCGATTAATATTCAATGTCATGCCGCCAGGCATAAGGAAGCGGTGCTGTAATTATGGAAAAGGTTATCCGTTTGCAACCACCCATTGATGATGAACAGGTACGATTGCTGAAAGCCGGCGATCGCGTTTTGATTACCGGTACTATTTATACCGGCCGTGATGCGGCCCATAAGCGGCTGGTTGATCTTCTTGACCAGGGAAAAGAACTACCGATTCCCATCAAGGGACAGATTATCTACTTCGTCGGCCCGGCGCCGGCCAAACCGGGACATGCCATTGGTTCCGCCGGTCCCACTACCAGCTACCGGATGGATCCGTATTCCCCCCGCCTGCTGGCCGAAGGCCTGAAAGGCATGATTGGCAAGGGAGGACGCAGCCCTGAGGTGAAAGCGGCGATTCAAAAGTATAATGGCCTTTATTTTGCCGCCGTCGGTGGTGCCGGAGCGCTGCTGTCCCAACGAATTAAAAAAGCCGAGATTGTTGCCTACGAAGATCTGGGACCGGAGGCGATCCGCCGACTGGAAGTGGAAGATTTTCCGGTGGTGGTGGTTAACGACATTTATGGCAATGACCTGTATGAACAGGGCGTCGCTGCCTACAGGAGAGATTGATTGTTATGAAAACTGTTGTTTCACGCGACCAGGTGCAGGGTGATTTTGTCAAAAAAGTAGCCGAAATCAGCGGTGAGAACTTTTTCAACTGCTACCAGTGCGGCAACTGTTCCGCCGGCTGTCCCTCGGTGAACGAAATGGACCTGCTGCCCAGCCAGGTGGTGCGCTACCTGCAGCTGGGCCTGGCTGAAGAAGTACGAAACTGCAAGTCCATGTGGGTCTGCGCGGCCTGCATGATGTGTCAGGCCCGCTGTCCAAAGGGCGTTGACATTTCAAAAATCATGGAGGCCCTCCGGGTCCTGCAGCTGCGGGAAGTTGACGCCAAGGCTCACATTGACGTAACCGACTTTTCCGAGGATTACCTGGAACGGGCGCCCCAGATTGCCATGATCAGCGGTTATCGCAAATTTCTCCCCCTTTAGAAGGAAATGGAAATGAAGTATCCTTATTTTCCTGGATGTACCCTTTATACCAAGGCCAAGAAACTGGATGACGCCGGCCGGGAATGCAGCCGCCGCCTGGGATTCGAGCTGGATGAACTGCCGGACTGGACCTGCTGCGGGGCAACGTTTCCCCTGGTCAACGATTACCACATTGCCATGTCCGGTCCCACCCGCATCCTGGCCGACACCAAGGACCAGGGCGGCAACAAGCTGGTGACGCTTTGCTCCGTGTGTTTCAATGTGTTGAAGCGCACCAACCACGTTATGCGTACGGATGAGGAGCGGCGGGCCAAGATCACCGATTTCATCGAACGCGACTACCATGGCGAGACGGAGGTTATGCATTACCTCCAGGTATTGCGTGATGACATCGGTTTTGACCAGTTGAAAGAAAAAGTGGTCAAACCCCTGGAAGGATTGAAGGTTGCCTGCTATTACGGCTGTCTGCTCCTGAGACCGGTGAAGGAAATCGGTCTTGATGTCATGGAAAATCCAACTATTTTTGAAGATTTTGTTCGGGCCCTGGGGGCGGAACCGGTGGAGTTTCCCTTTAAAATTGAGTGCTGCGGGGCTTTCCAGACGGTTCATTCCATGGAAGTGGCGACCCGTTGTTCCCGGGACATCCTCAACAGTGCCAAGAACAACGGGGCGGACGTGGTCATTACCACCTGTCCCCTCTGCCAGTTTAACCTGGATGACCGTCAGCCGGAAATCCAAAAAAGCGATGCCAATTTTACCACCATTCCCGTGGTTTATTTTACCCAGTTGCTGGCTCTGGCCCTTGGCATATCGCCCGCCGATCTGGGTTTTGAGCGCAATCTGGTAGATCCATTGCCGGTTTTGCAGGCCAAGGGTGCAATCAGTGATTGATTGAGGAGCTGAGGAATCATAATGGGTGACGTTGTAGAATTGAAAACCGATGAAACTGCTGATGTTCCTGTTGCCGAGGAAGCTGGGGAACCGGTAGCTGCCGCCTGTTCTTTCGGGGATTTCGAGGATTTTGAAAGTGTTCCTGTTGATCGTCGGGTAATGGTCATCGGCGGCGGCATCTGTGGCATTACCGCGGCCATTGATCTCGGCAATGCCGGCTATCAGGTGGTTTTGGTGGAGCGTCTGCCTTCCATCGGCGGCCGGATGCTCCAGCTTTCCGAAACCTTTCCGACCCTGGACTGCGCCCAGTGCACCCTGACTCCGAGAACCGTGGAAACGGGCCAGCATCCCAATGTCACCCTGAAAACTTGCTGCGAAATTGAAAAGCTTGGCGGGGAGCCGGGTGATTTCAAGGTCTTGGTACGCCAGAAGGTCACGTACGTGGATTGGAACAAGTGTACCGGCTGCGGTACCTGCGTGCAGAAATGCCCCACCAAAAGTGTCGCCATGTTTGAGCGTGACGCCGGATTGATGCCGGCCATCTATACGCTGTCGCCCCAGGCGGTTCCCAACAAGCCGGTTATTGACGCCGACCGCTGCCGCTATCTGACCAAGGGAAAATGCGGCGTCTGCGCCAAGGTCTGTCCGGTAGGTGCCATTGATTACGAACAGAAGGAAAGTTTTTTTGAGGTGAACGTCGGGGCCATCATTGTGGCTACCGGTTTTGACGTCTATGACTGGAAGACCAAAATGCCGGAGCTTGGCGGCGGCAACATTCCCGATGTCATTGATGGGTTGACTTTCGAACGCTACCTTTCCGCTTCCGGCCCAACGGCGGGAGCCATGGTGCGCCGCTCGGACGGTACTGAGCCCAAGGAAATCGTTTTTATTCAATGTGTCGGTTCCCGGAACCCTGAGCTGCATAAATCCTACTGTTCCCGGGTCTGCTGCATGTATACGGCCAAGCATGCCCGGTTGTATAAGCATAAAGTTCACGATGGCCAGGTTTACATTTTTTATATTGACATTCGTTCGACCGGCAAGGGCTATGAGCAGTTTATTCAACAGTCGGTATCGGAAGAAGGAATGATTTATGTTCGTGGTCGGGTAGCCAAGCTTTATGAGGAAAACAACAAGGTTATCGTCAAGGGTGCTGATACCTTGACCGGCAGGCAGATTGAAATTGCTGCCGACCTGGTGGTGGTGGCAGCGGCCCTGGTGCCTAACGAAGGGGCCCGGGAACTGGCGGAAAAGCTGGGTTTGACCTGTAATAAAGATGGTTTTTTCGTTGAAGAGGATTATAAAATTTCTCCGGTAGATACCGGACAGCGGGGAATTTATATTGCCGGTTGTTGTCAGGGTATCAAGGATATCGCCGATACGGCGGCCCAGGGCAGCGCGGCGGCAAGCAAGGTTCAGGTGTTTTTATCGGCAATCAGGCGTCAAAAACAAGATGCGGTTTAATTTTCCAGGATAGTTCATGAAAAAGTTAGGTGTTTTTGTCTGCTGGTGTGGATCCAATATTGCCAGCAGCGTTGATGTGGAGCAGGTCGTAGTCCAGGCTGCAAAGCTTGACGGGGTGGTCCACGCTGAACATTACATGTACATGTGTTCTGATCCGGGGCAGCAGAAAGTGAAGGATGCCATCAAGGAGAAAGGCCTGGATGGAGTGGTGGTTGCCTGCTGCTCGCCGCGGATGCATGAAAACACGTTTCGCAAAGCCGCCGGTTTGGTGGGGCTTAATCCATTCCTGCTGGAAATTGCCAATATCCGCGAGCAGTGCAGCTGGGTGCATGCCAACAATAAGCCGGTAGCGACCGCCAAGGCGGTCAGCATTATCGAAGCGACGCTGGACAAGGTCAAGCAGAACCTGCCGCTGGAAACCATTACCATTCCCCTGAACAAGCGCGTCTGCGTGGTTGGGGGCGGCATCGCCGGGATCATGTCGGCCCTGGACCTGGCTGACGCCGGCTACGAGGTGGTAATCATCGAAAAAGAACCAGCTATCGGCGGTCACGTGGCCCAGATCAGCACCACCTTTCCCTATTTCCAGAAACTTCCGGAGTTGCTGCAGAAAAAGATTGACGAGGTGAACGCGCACCCACGCATCACGGTGTACCTCAGCTCGGAAGTGGACGAACTGGAGGGCTACGTCGGTAATTTCAAGGTTACCATTCGTACCCGGCCGGCTTTTGTTGATCATGACAAATGCACCGGCTGCGGCAAATGTTTTGAGGTCTGCCCGGTTTCAGTGCCCGATGAATTCAATCGCGGCCTGAGTCAACGGGGAGCAATTTTTCGCTACAACCAGGGCAGCGAGCATCAGCTGCCGATAATCAATCGTGATGACTGCCTCCACTTTAGCGACGGGGAGCAGGAAAACGGTGAAAAGTGTCAACTTTGCGTTGACGCCTGCGCCGAACAGGCCATTGATCTCGGGGCCATCCGTTCCCTGCAGGAGGAACTGGTGGGAGCCATCGTGATGGCTACCGGCTACGATGTGTACAGCCCGGCCAATCTGCCTGAATACGGCGGCGGGCGGCTTCCCGATGTCATCGACGGTCTGGCCTTTGAAAGGCTGCTGGATCCCAAGGGACCCACTGGCGGCAGGATCGTCCGTCCCTCGGACGGCCGGGTGCCGAAAAGCGTGGTTTTCATTCAATGCGCCGGTTCCCGCGATCCCGAGCGGCACAAGGCCTACTGCTCCCGGGCCTGCTGCATGTATACCGCCAAGCAGGCCCGCCTGTACAAACGGCAGGTAGACGACGGTACGGCTTACATTTCTTACATGGACATCCGTTCCGACAGTCGGGATTTTGAGGAGTTTGTGCAGCAGGGGATGGAGGAGGAAAACCTGGTCTATATCCGTGGCCGGGTAGCCAAGGTTTTTCCTGAAGGAGATGTTCTGAAAGTGTTCACTGCCGACACCCTCAGCGGTAGACAGCTGGAGATTGAGGCAGACCTGGTGGTATTGGCCATGGCCATGGAGCCAAAAAGTGGTGTCCGGGAGCTGGCCAAAAAGATGAATGTTACCATTGACGGCGATGGCTTTCTGTCGGAAACCCATATTAAGCTTTACCCGGTGGAAAGCTCCACCAAAGGTGTCTACCTGGCCGGCTGCGGACAATCGCCCAAGGATATTACCGATACCGTTTCCCAGGCACTGGCTACTTCCGGTAAAATCCAGACCATGTTTTCCAATGAAACCCTGATCGCCGATCCCCTGATTGCCGAGGTTAAGGAGGATGTCTGCAGCGGCTGCGGCATCTGCATTGACATCTGTCCATACGGGGCCCGGATCATGGATGATTTCAAACGGATTTCGATGGTGAACCAGGCGGTCTGCCAGGGGTGCGGGGCCTGCATTGCTGCCTGTCCCAACAAGGCCTGTGAATTGATTAACTCGACTTCTAGGCAGTTTATCCGTATGGTTGACGATTTTTCCCATAAAGCCCAGATGGCTTAACTGGTTTCCATCCGGAACCACCGTTTCCGGATGAGCATTAACTTATGAACAGGAAGTTTAGATAGATTATGTCCGAGACATTTTTACAACAGGTAATGGAAGAAAGCGGCCAGCCGATAAATCTCTGTTACCAGTGCCGAAAATGCAGCGCCGGCTGTCCGATGGTGGAAGAATTTGACTTCCCGCCCAATATGGTCATGCGCATGGTGCAGTTGGGGCAGCGTGATGAACTGCTGCGCAGCAAGGCCATCTGGATGTGCATCTCCTGTGAAACCTGCGGGGCCCGCTGTCCCAATGAAATAAAAATCGCACCGGTGATGGACTGTCTGCGGGCCGCCTGTCTGGCTGAAGGGGTGGTGCCGGCGGATCCAGTAACCGTGGCTCTCCACACTTCCTTTACCGAGAGCATAAAAACCTTTGGTCGGGTGCATGAAGCGACCATGTTGATGAAATACAAGCTGCGCAGCAAAAATCTGACTTCTGATCTTGATGTGGGGTTGAAGTTGTTCCTGAAGGGGAAAATTCCCCTGTTGCCGAAAAAGACCAAAAATGTACGGAAAGTTAAGGAAATATTTCAGGCTGCCGGCCGCTAGCTGAGTAAGGAAGCATACATGAGCGAGATCTTTTCATATTATCCCGGTTGTACCTCACACTCGACGGCAATCGAGTATATTGAAGCCAGCCACGAGGTGCTGACGGCGCTTGATATTGAACTCAGGGAGCTGCCGGACTGGTGCTGCTGCGGCGCGGCTTCGGCCCACAACCTTTCCGGAACCTTGGCTTTGGGCTTGTCCGCGTTTAATATCTGCGAGGCTCAAAAAGAAAAGGCTGACCTTCTGATTCCCTGTGCCGGTTGCTACAACAACCTGTCGCGGGCCGACTACGCTCTGCGCCATGATCCGGAAGAAAGAGAGAAGTTGGAGAAATTGCTGGGGTTCTCCTTTACAGGCGAAGTGAAGATGCTTTCCCTGGTTGACGTGCTGGCCCGGGAGGAGTTGCGGCCGGCAGTCAGGGAACGGGTGAAAAAGCCTTTAACCGGCCTCAAGGTGGTTTGCTATTATGGCTGTGCCATTGTCCGTCCGGCGGTGATTACCGGTGTTGATGACGTTGAGAATCCCCAGCGTCTGGATACCATGATGGCTGATTTGGGTGCTGAAGTTCTGGACTGGTCCTGCAAGGTGGACTGCTGCGGCGGCGACCTGGGACTTACCCATGCGGAAAAAACAGCTGAATTGGTAAATAAGATTGTTGACTACGCGGTGGCGGCCGGAGCTGACTGCCTGGTGACTTCCTGTGCCCTCTGCCAGGCCAATGTTGACATTCGCCAGCAGCGCCTGCCGATTCTCTTCTTTACCGAGTTGATGGCCGAGGCTTTCCAGATTGGCAATCGCCAGCGTTGGTGGAAAAAACATTTTAACAATCCTGCGAACCTCTTTCAGGGGTCTTAGATGTCTGTTGATAGTCAAAAAATGAAAAAGGTTATGGTTGTCGGCGGCGGTTTTGCCGGAATGACGGCGGCTTTACAGCTGGCTGAGCAAGGCTGTGCGGTTACCCTGGTGGAAAAGGAAGCGGCCATTGGCGGGTTCTTTCCACTGCTGGACAATACCTTTCCCACCAATTCCTGCGGCGTCTGTTTCCTGTCGCCAAGACAGCCGGCCTACTGTCCTTTTGTCGAGTGCCGGCTGCATGACAACCTGGAAATCAAGGTGGGCAGCCAGCCGGTGAACATTGTCGGAGAGCCGGGAAATTTTACCGTTACCCTGCGGGTGGCGCCCCTGGGTGTTGACCAGGAAAAATGCATTGACTGCGGTGAATGCAGCGCCGTGTGTCCGGTGAGTGTTCCTTACGAATTCAGCGGCGGGCTCGAGGAGCGAACGGCAATCTACAAGCAGTATCCGAAAATGGTTAAGGCCGGCTACCGGATTGATTTTGAGCAGTGCACCCGCTGCGGCGCCTGCGTGGAGGCCTGTCCGGTTGAGGCCATCAACCTGGATGCCGAAGCGGCGACGGAAGAAGTAGGGTGTGATGCCATTCTCCTCGCTCCCGGCTTTTCCCTGGTCGACGGCGGGCTTAAGGGTGAATATGGCTTCGGACGTTATGCCAACGTGGTAACCAGCCGCCAGCTGGAACGAATGATCAGTTATTCCGGACCCAGTCAGGGGAAGCCGGTAACCCCGGCAGATGGTTCCATCCCCAAACGGGTGGCCTTTATCCAGTGCGTTGGCTCCCGCGACATTTCCTGCGGGCGGGGCTACTGCTCTTCCGTCTGCTGCATGTATGCCACCAAGCAGGCCATGTTCATTCGCGAACGCAGCCCGGAAACCGAAGTGGTTGTTTACTACATGGATCTGCGGGGAATGGGCAAGGGGTATGAAAAGTATTTCAACCGGGCCCGGGATGAATATCAGGTTGATTATCGCCGTTCAATGATTTCCACCGTCAAGGAAGATCCCCGAAGCCATAAACTGCGTCTGATGTATGACGACGGCGGAAAATTTCTCCAGGACGAGGTCGATTTGGTGGTCCTGTCCCTGGGTTTTGACGCTCCCCAACTTGATTTTGCCGCTGATTTGGGGCTGGAGCTGGATGACTACGGCTTCTGCCGGACCGCGGAATTTAATCCTACCGTAACCTCGGTTCCCGGTGTCTTTGCCGCCGGGGCTTTTTGCGGTCCCAAGGATATTCCGGAAACGGTGATGGAAGCGGCCGGGGCAGCGGATTCTCTGTTGATGTCACTGGTACATGCCAACAATGCTGATGATCGTGGCCGTGAGGAGCAGGAACTGGCCCCCAGAGAAGGAAACGTCTGGGTGGATGAACCCCGAATCGGTGTTTTCCTTTGTTCCTGTTCCGGATTGATGGCGGAAGACCTTGATTTTACCGGCCTGTGCCGGGAAATCAGCCGGCGGCCCCGGGTTGTCTGCGCTGAAATTGTTGACCATCTTTGCGCGGCCGAAGGTTTGAGCGGTCTGCGGCGATTTATCGGTGAACATGAGTTGAACCGGATTGTTATCGGCGGCTGTTCGGTCAGGGAGTTGGAGCGCCTGCTGGATGTCTTTGCCCGGGAGATAGGTTTCAATCCCAATGCCTTTACCGTGGTCAACCTGAAGGAACAGTGCCTGCTTCCCCATCAGCCCGGCGACCCCGGACTGAAGGCCAAGGCTGCCGCTTTGCTGCAGGCCGCGGTAACCCAGGTGTATCGGACCCTGCCAGCGGTGCGGGAAACGGTGGATATCGCCCGGCAGGCCCTGGTGATCGGCGGCGGCATTGCCGGCATGACTGCAGCTTTATCGCTGGCCGGCCGGGGATATCGGGTTGTTCTGGTTGAAAAGACTTCCCGGCTTGGCGGCCGCCTGCTGGATGTTCATTATACCTTGAAGGGTTCTGAGCCCCGGCCGTTTGCCGAATCGCTGGCGGATCAGGTCCGGGAACATGAACTGATCGAGGTCCTTACGGAAGCCCAGGTGGTGCGGCACCAGGGAAAAGTGGGAGATTACAGTACGGTGGTCCGCCAGGGTGAAACCGATCACCTGGTTCATCACGGAGTGCTGGTGGTGGCTACCGGGGCCCGGGAAGCGGCAACGGATGAATACCTGCGCGGCCAGGATGAACGGGTGCTGACCCAGACAGAACTTGAAGAGCGTCTGGCGGTCAACCCGGAATCACTGCAGGATGTCCGATCACTGGTCATGATCCAGTGCGTTGGTTCGCGTGAACCGGGCAAAAGAGAATACTGCAGCCGCGTTTGCTGCACCCATGCTCTGAAAAACGCTCTGCGACTGAAGAAGGTGAATGCGGATGTCCAGGTGACAGTCCTGTATAGGGACCTGCGGGCTTATGGTCTCTACGAGGACTACTACCGCGCCGCCCGCCGGGAAGGGGTGCTGTTTACTCCCTATGACCTCCAGGCTAAACCTGAAGTCAGCGTTAGTGAAGGAAAGCTGAAGGTGTGCTATGATGACCAGGTGCTGCGCCGTCAGGTTGTCCTGGAACCCGATTTGCTGATATTGAGTACCGGCATTGAACCGGTTGACAATAAACCATTGGCGGAGGTGCTTTCCCTGCCCCTGGACGAGTATGGTTTTTTTGCCGAGGCCAACAGTAAGGCCGCTTTAGTGGATTTTGTCGGCGAAGGCCGTTATCACTGCGGGCTGGCTTCTGCACCGCTGCATATCGAGGAGACCCTGGTGCGCAGTCGGGCGGCGGCTTCCAGGGCGGCAACCGTGCTGGCCCGGAAATCCATCACGGCGGACAAGCATGCGGTCCTGGTCAGCACCAGGCTGTGCAGCGGCTGTGGTCTCTGCGTCGAAGCCTGCCCCTACGGGGCCCGGGAAATCAATCCTGACAACAATATCGCCGAGGTTCATTACGATCTCTGTCATGGGTGCGGCAGCTGCGCCGCCGTCTGTCCCAACGGCGCCACCCAGCAGATTGGGTTTGACAAGGGGCTGGTAATGGCCATGGCTGACCAGGTAGTAAAAGCTGAATAAAGCAATGAGCCTTCAGCTGTCAGCAGTCAGCTGAAAAAAATAAAGCGATTGCGTTTAAAAGGTTCGGGAACATTGGTTTCCAAACATAAAGAAAATAGTTTAATTTTGTCATCTAACATATTGAATACAGGTTGAATTATGG
>JAOZRP010000341.1 GCA_029940125.1 bacterium | reverse complement strand
GTTCCAGCTTCCCTTTCAGGATGCAAACCACATTCCTTGATTTTTGTCAATAAACTCTTGTAGCTTATGCTAAGATACGAGGCGGTTTTCACCCGGTTCCATCCGGTCTTGTCCAAGGCTTTTTCAATAATCAGTCGCTCGGCCCGGCGGACAGCTTCCTTTTCAAAGGTTTTCAATCCCTGCATCGGCACGATAACAGGCTCCGGCATCGAGGTCTGGTGGCTCCGGGCAACCCGCTTCTTAGCCGAAATTTCCGAAATCGCCGGGGTCTCATCGCCAAAGATAACCACCCTCTTGACCATATTTTCCAGCTCGCGGATATTCCCCGGCCACTGGTAGCCCAGCATCAAACGCAGCAGCTTCCGGCTGAAGCTCATGGGTTTCCGGTTGTACTGGCGGGAAAACTGTTCCAGGAAGTATTCGGCGATATGGGGGATGTCATCCACCCGCTCCCGCAAAGGGGGTAGAAATATTTCCACTACTTTCAGCCGGTAATAAAGATCCCGGCGGAACCGCCCTTCGTTGACGGCCTGCTCAATATCCAGGTTGGTGGCCGAGATAACCCGCATGTCAACCTGCACGTCACGATCGGAACCTAAGGGAGAGAAGCTGCCATCCTGCAGAACCTGCAGCAGTTTTGACTGGAGAATAGGATTGATTTCACCAATCTCATCAAGATAGATGGTCCCGCCGCTCGCCGCCTCAAACTTGCCGGTTCGCCGCTCGCCGGCCCCGGTAAAGGCCCCCTGTTCATAACCGAAAAGCTCGCTTTCAATCAGTTCCAGGGGAATCGCCGAACAGTTGACCTTCACAAAAGGGCTGTCAGCGCGCAGAGAATGGGCGACAATCACTTTCGCCAGCAGATCCTTCCCGGTACCGCTCTCACCACGGAGCAGGATCGGCACATCGGTATCGGCAATCTGATCAATAACCGAGCGGATCGGCACCATCATCCGGGAACAGCCGAAAATAAGATCATAGAGATCATATTCCTTCAGCTGCTTGCGCTTGGTGTTTACTTCGCGCAACAACGCCTTGCGTTCTAAAACCTTGCGAACCTTGATCTTAAGTTCAAGGGCATCAAAAGGCTTGCTGATGAAATCATCCGCTCCCGACTTCATCGCCTTGACCACGATATCGACGGAATCATGAACCGAAAGGGCAATAATGGGAATTTCCTGATTGATGTTGCGGCAGGTTTCGATGATATCGGCGCCGTCTTTGCGGGAAGAGATGTCAACAATAATCAGGTCCGTTTTCAACTGGCGCAGCTGATCCAGGGCGTCACCGGTATTGCGAAACGTGGAGACGACGAATTCCGGCTGATCCAGGATGGTTTCAATCAATCCCTGAACCACTGGATCATCAACCAGCAACAGCAAATGGCAGGACTCAGAACCCATGGCGTTCTTTCATACTCACTTTTTCAATGCCGCAGTCTTTCAGCTTTGACAGGAACGTTTTATAGCTCACCTGCAGGAGACGGGAAGCCTTTTTCTTGTTATAATTTACTCTTTCCAACACTTGGAGCAGATAGGCCCTTTCTTCAGCCGCAACGATCTTTTTTACCATTTTACGCAGGGGCAAAGGTTTATTCTGGGCCAGCAGCAGATCTATTTCCTGCAGATGCGATGTTTCCCGCGGAGACAGCCGCGATGCTGTCCCGGCATCTGACTGCGCTTCGATATTCTGCCAGGCACTGCCGCTCCCCAGAATTACAAATCTTCTTACCCAGTTTTCCAGTTCCCGCACGTTGCCCGGCCAGCTCCGGGAAAGCAGCTCATCAATAATTTTACGGGAGATCTTTCTTCGCCGGCCATAACGTTTATTATAGATCTGGAGAAAATGTTCGACCAGAAGAGGAATATCATCTTTTCTCTTGTCCAGGGCCGGGACGTAAATATTAACTACATTGAGGCGAAAATATAAATCCGAACGGAAAAATCCTTTCTGGATTTCTTCTTCCAGGTTGCGATTAGTCGCCGCCAGGATACGGCATTGAACCCCTACTTCCTTCACCCCACCCAGACGGGTGCAAACTTTATCCTGCAGCACCTGCAGTATCTTGGACTGCAGCGGCAGACTCATTTCCCCGATTTCATCAAGAAAGATGGTACCTTTGCCGGCCTGCTCAAACTTGCCCGGCTTGCTGCGCAAGGCACCGGTAAACGCCCCCCGATCAAAACCAAACAATTCGCTTTCCAGCAGGTTTTCCGGCAAGGCAGCACAATTTATCTTGATAAACGGCTCATCAGCCCGGCGGGAAAGAAAATGCAGACGATTGGCAACCAGTTCCTTGCCCACCCCGGTATCTCCATGAATCAGTACCGTTACATCGGTATCGGCTATTTGTTCAATCACCTCCTTGACAACTTTCATGGAGTCGCTTTGGAAAATAATCTTGCGAACGCTGCGGTTCGGAATTCGGGAAGAAAGCTGCTCTTTCTCCTCTTTCAGTCGCTTTTCAACCAAGACATTATTAATGGTAAGCAGCAGCTCGGTGTTGTCAAAAGGTTTCCTGGCATAATCCCAGGCACCGGCCTGCATGGCCTCGACAACAATATCCGAACGGTCAATGGCCGAAAGCATCAGCACCGGCAAAGAGGGGAATTTCTGCTGAATCTTTTTCAACAAAGTAATGCCGCTCATCCCCGGCAGCATAATATCCAAAATGACCAGATCAAAGCTGCTCTGCAGCAACCGTTCCCAAGCGGTTTCGGCATCATAGGCCATCTCGGCGATAAAGTCGTTCTCGCCCAGCAAACTGGCCAGACAGGAACAGATTATTTCCTCATCGTCAACCACCAGAACCGCTGTTTTCTCGGTGTTATCCATACGTCATTATCTTTCCAAGGCGGGCTTGGCGCCCGCAACCCAAATCAGGGTATCAGGATGTTCCGGC
>JAOZRP010000340.1 GCA_029940125.1 bacterium | reverse complement strand
ACGCTGATATTTTCCGTCAGGCTGTTCCAGTGGACGCCGGCCTGGAAAAGCGCCGTGCCGACCACCAGGCACCAGAGCAGAAAAAATGCCTTGCTGAACAGGATTTTGCCGATAAAGGAAAACCGGTTCAGCAGCTTTTCCGGGTCCAGCAGGGGGATGCGGATGGCGAAGGGGCTGGAAAAATTCTGCTTGAATTTATTTTTTTTCTGGAGTTCCTGACGGGAAATCAACTCCTTGGTGTCCGGGGCGATATTGCTTTGCAGCACATCAACGGCGTGAAGCTGGTGCAGGAGCCGGATGACTTCGCCCTGGGTGGGGGGTTCCTCGTTGTCCCGGCTTCTGATGGCATCCCAGATTTCCTGAACCGTTCTCCGGCCGTCCATCAGCCCGATGAAGGCATAGGCGGCCGGGGAAAAACGGTGTACCTTCCCCGATGAATGATCCTGGAGAACATACCACAGGTCGTCGCGGTAGGAATGACGGTGGAGCTGGACATGGCTGCGCAGGCGCGGTTTCAGATCGGCAACCCGGTACCATGAGGCGCTGTATAAAGATTCAGGCACTTCCTGCTCTTCCTTTCCGCTTGTGGTTATGGCCAGTACTTCCAGATCTTCAGGCGGCACCACTCCACGATTTCATGGGTCCAGATCCAGAAAAGCTTGCGGCGGTCAACATTGATTTTGCCGATGCCTTCCATCCCGGGCCGGAGTCGGCTGGTGTTTTCCTGCAGAATGGCTTCCACCCTGAAATAATTATGCCCTTCCCTGGCCGTGGCCACCGGCGTAATCAGGCCGACGTGAAAGGCGAATTTTTGATACGGCAGGGAAGAGAGCAGCAGCTCGCCTTCCTGATTTAACCTCAATTCATCGATGTCCTGCTCGTCAACCTCCAGGACAATGCGATAGTTGTCCAGCGGGGCAACTTCAAAAAGTACCTGCCCCCGTTCCACCGGAGCCCCCAGTGACTGGCTCAGGTCGCCGGAAATGATGATCCCCGAGTAAGGGCTGGTGATCTTCGTTTTAACCAGCTGCTCCTCGGTGAGAGCGATCTGGGCTTCGGCCTGGTTGATCTTTGCCTGGATGATGCGGGCCTGGGCGCGATCATGGTCCGCCAGGGCCTTGCGGTATTGCTTTGCCAGCTGTTCTTTCTGGCTTTTCCACTTGAGCTGTTCGATCCTCAGGTCGCGGTCGTCGAGCGAGGCCAGCAGAGCCCCTTTCTCCACCACGTCACCCGCCCTGGGTTTGGATTCGAAAACATAGCCGTCAAAGGGGGCGACAATGACCCGCTGGATGGCTCCCTCGATTTGTGCCTGGGCCTTGACCCGGTAGTTCCCTTCCGCCAGGCAGAAAAACAGCACCACTGCCGTTGCCAGGATGACAGACATTTTGACCGTGAAATGAGCCGGGCCAAACAGCTTTTTCAGCTGGTCCACGGCGGAATCCCAGGCTTTGCGGGCCAGCCAGCGGTCTTCCCGGCGCTTTACTTCCAGGATGGGGCCGACAAAGGCTCCCAGGGCCTCGCAGGCTTCTATCTCCTCGGGGGAAAACGGCTGGTCACCGTTTCGCTCCAGGGTCAACGCCCCCAGGATTTCTTCATTGTGCAGCAAGGGAATGGAACAAACCGCGTTGCCCGAATTGTTCCTGGAAAGCTCCTGGTGGGCGCGGCAGATGGAGTCCTGTTTGTCCGGCAGGGCGGGAAACGAAATTGATTCCACCTGGTCCACGGCTTCTTCCATGGCGGCGCCGACCAGGTTGGTCAGATTCATTTTCTTGCCGAATTCCGCCGTGTGGGAAAGGGTGGCTACCTGTATTTTCTCTCCACGCAGGATGCCGTAACTTACCCGCTCGCAG
The DNA here is from genome assembly GCA_029940125.1 of bacterium. Taxonomy (GTDB): domain Bacteria; phylum Desulfobacterota; class Anaeroferrophillalia; order Anaeroferrophillales; family Anaeroferrophillaceae; genus DQWO01. Next base: position 1,053 of record JAOZRP010000340.1, on the reverse strand, counting down.
TCAAGGCGAATGGCAAGTTCGGTAACCAGGGCGATGGCCGCTGATTTGAACTCCTGCTGGTCAAGACAAAGGGCGACCAGCTCAAGAATCATGGTCAAACGTTCGACAACCGTGGATTCCCGGTTTTCATGCAGGCGAAAAAAGAGGTTTTCAACCCAGGCGCTGGCCCAGTAAAGGGTTCGCAGCACTTCCTGAAGGTCTTCCTCGGACCGATAGTCGACATCGAGGACGACAACGCCGTGCAGCTGGGAGGCAAGGATAAGGGGGAGGGCGACGTGGAAATGCGGCTGGTCCGCAGGGCGGTCGCCATTGTCGGCCTGGATGAAAAGGCCGCGCTTCTCGATTATTGCCTTTTCAGCGACTTTGGTCAGGTGCTGCACCGACGTTCTGGGCGAGGGCCAGACGGCGGCGGGGCTATAGGGGCCCTGGTCCGGCTCGCCGATCAATACCAGGCCGGCTTCCACCTTGTTAACCTGGCGGCACAGCAGGGCCAGCCACGCGGTGAAAAATTCTTCACTGCCGTCGGCTTCGGCAAACCGCACCCACAACTGGTCTTCGTTAATAAAAGAGGTTTCCAAAATTACGCTTCATTGGATCGTTGGCATTCACCCGCGTAAATAGTTTTTGTTGATGAATGCTGTTTTTTGGTGAGAAAAATTCGATAAAATGAAGGGTGAAAAACATAAAAATCATCGCCGGATGGTTAAGTAATAGCTATATCCAGGTATTTCTATGTAAAACTTTACCCTTTTTTATCGTAATTTGCCTTGGCTTTGTGAGTATAAGCCATAATTATGCCAATAGGTAAGAAATTTTTTTTATCAATAAATATAATGTTTTATAGAATGCTGTCTTCGGCTGGCGGTGGGAATAGGCGTAAAGTGGAAATTTTTTACCTAATTAGGGTATTTTTATACCCTTTTTTGCTTTTGTTTCTGGATGATTTGATTGATGATGGGGTGAGGGAAAGGATAATCGAACCGGGTTCAAGAATGTGGCTGGAGCGGGGTACGGGATTCGAACCCGCGACTTTCAGCTTGGGAAGCTGACACT
>JAOZRP010000048.1 GCA_029940125.1 bacterium | reverse complement strand
TGACAGCATTTCAGGGGTAAGGCACTAAAGCGCCAGGGTGGAGATGACCTGGTGGAACAGAGCGAAAACCGGCTGCGGGAACAATCCCATGGCGATGGAAACCGCGGCAATCAGCAGCAGTGGCAGGCTCATGGACAACGGCGGATCCTTGATGTGGTCGTCGGCGGCCAGCACCGGGTCCAGGGGGCCGTAAAAGATGATTTTCACCGAGCGGAAGCAATAGACCACCGAGAGCGTAATGGCGGCCGCGCCGGCAATGGCAATGACCAGCTTGCCCGGCATGGCGTTAATGCCGGACTTGAAAATGCCGGTGAACATCACCCATTCAGCCGGAAAGCTGCTCATCGGCGGAAATCCGGAAAGCATCATCGCCCCCATGATCCACAGGGCGGTGGTAATCGGCATCTTGCGTGCCAGTCCCCCCAGCCTTCTCATATCCCTGATGCCCGTTGTATAGACCAGGATCCCGGCGGTGGAGAACAGGATGGTTTTCCCCATGATATGGCCGAGGAAAAAATACATGCCGCCCTCAATGCCGGCCTGGCTCATGGAAGCCACCCCGAGCAGGGAATAGGCCAGCTGGCTGATGGTGGAGCAGGCGGCGAAACGTTTGATGTCGGTCTGCCCCAGGGTCAGCAGGGCCCCGTAAACCATGGTGATCAGGGCCAGCAGCATCAGGGGGAAGGAGAAAAAACGGCTGAAGTCAGCGGTAAGCGGGAAAATCAGCACCCGAAGCATCACATAGACGGCGATGTTGGCGTAAACCGCCAGCAGCCCGGCTATGCAGGTGGGATGCTCGGCGTGGACCCAGGGCATCCAGACCTGGAAGGGAACCACGGCCATTTTGGCCATGATGGTCATCATGAACATGATGATGATCCAGAAAGCCGCCGGCTGGCCGCTCAACTGGACGATGCTGCTGATGGCGAAGCTGCCGGTATGGTAATACACCATCACGGAACCCACCAGGAAGAACCCGGCGCCAATCACGGCCCACATCAGGCAGATCAAGGCTACCCTCACCCGGTCGACGTAACCGAAGAACGCCATGATGAAGTAAAGCGGCAGGGGCAGGATTTCAAGAAAAAAGTACATGGCCACCAGGTTGGCGGAAAAACATACGCCCATGAAGCCGGTAGGGAAAAGGAGAAAGAGGGCGTAGAAGCGGCCGTAGTGGCATTTCCAGGTATACTCGTCCACGTCCCCGTAGATGGCTTCAATGCGATGTTCAATGTAGTGGTCGGCGTAAAAGGACAGGGCCATGCACAGCAGGTTGATAATCAGGGCCACGGGCAGGCTGATGCCGTCGCCCAGGAGGTTGAAGGTGATGGCCGGTCCGGCGAAGGGATAACTTTCCAGCAGGGGCGCCGACGAGCTGACGTGAATGCACCCGCCCAGCAGCAGGAGGGTTGAGTAGATCAGGCTTCCCCGGGCAAACCAGTTGACCTTCCGGCCCAGCTTCTGCCTGAACAGCATAATGGCCAAGGCGGCCAGCGGGGGAGCGATAATTATCTGCAGTAGAGGGTGAGAAAGCATTAACGGTTTCTCCGGCGATGAAAATTGATGAATTCGTGATAAATCAAAAAATTAAAGCAAAGCGATGCACAGAGCCCCGACCAGGACTACCATGATGTAGGCCCCGACATACAGCATGTTTTCCGATTCCGTCTGCAGCTTGAAGGCCAGCTTTGGCAAGCCCCTGGAAACCAGCTTGGGAATGATATGATGGGCCAGGCGGTCATAGGGGTTCTCGATTTTCTCACTGACGATCCTGGCCAGCTTCAGCGTTCCCTCAACGAAGACTTTATTGTAAAAACCGTTGATGTACCAGCGGTTCCAGCAGAATTCATGGACTTCATGCAGAAGCGAGGCGCTGCTGTAGCTGATGGACCAGCACCGGCTGATGTAGAGAAAATATGCCGGAACCGCCCCGGCCAGGATTGAGGCCACCGAAAGCACGGTTACCAGCAGATGGTAATTGATGGGACCGTGTTCGGCGTGGCCGAGTGGCAGCTGCAGGTGTTCAACCAGGTTGCTGTGAAATCCATGCTTCAACAGGTGTTCGACTTTGGGACCGAAAATCCCCAGGACGATGATGAAAAAAGCCAGGACGGCGCAGGCGCCCCACATGCTTTTCAGCGCCTCGTGGGGCGGGTGGTTTTCTTTGTGCAGATGAGCCAGGTTCTGGCTTTCCGGTCCGTAAAAGGTCATGCCGATGAAGCGCACCGTGTAGGCGGCGGTCAGGGCTACGGTGATCATCGCCAGGATGAAGACCGGGATGTTGTGGGCTTCCAGGCAGGTCAGCAGAATGGCGTCCTTGCTCCAGAAGGCTGGCAGCGGCGGCAGGCCCATGAGACAGAGGGCGGCAATCATCATGAACAGCCAGGTATAGGGCATGTACTTGCGCAGTCCCCCCATGTCGAACAGGTAGATGGAATGAACGGCATGGATGACCGAGCCGGCGCAGAGAAACAGGCAGGCTTTAAAAACCGCATGGCTCATAAGGTGAAAAATTCCGGAAGTACAGCCGTTGACCAGGCTTGCCTGCGTCAGCCCGGCGACCCCGAGGCCGATCCACATGTAGCCAATCTGGCTGACGGTGGAGAAGGCCAGGGCTTTTTTCAGTTCCGCGGCCACCAGCCCCTGGGTGGCGGCGACAAAGGCGGTAATGGCGCCGATCCAGGCGGTGATGACGAAGAAGTAGGAGGCCGAGTGGCAGCCAGCTACCCAGTATCCGTAGTAAAAAATGGGGATCAGGCGGGCGACCAGGTAGACGCCGCTTTTGACCATGGTGGCGGCGTGAATCAGGGCTGAAACCGGTCCCGGTCCAGCCATGGCCTCGGGCAGCCATTCATGCAGGGGAAACTGGGCCGATTTTCCCACCGGTCCGGCCAGCAACAGAATGGTGACCAGGACCACCATGCCCGGCTGTTTGGCCATTTCCGGAAACCAGCTGCCGGCAGTGTGGTAAAGTTCCTGCAGGTTGAGGGTCCGGGAATAGTAAAAGATGATCAGGATGCCCCCCAGCATGATCAAATCGCCGACCCCGGTGACTACCAGCGCCTTCAGGCCGCAGTAGGAGGGTTTGACCATCGGCGTCGGCGGCGGGCCGCCGATCCAGTATTTTTTCTCATCCCGGTAGTAGAAGCCGATCAGGGCGTAGCTGCACAGGCCCACCAGCTTCCAGCCGATGAACAAAAACACCAGGTTGTTGGCCAGTACCAGCAGCAGCATGCTGCCGATGAACAGATTGACCAGCATCAAAAAGCGGCCGATGGCCGGGTCGTCCCGCATGTATCCCAGGCAGTACACGGCGATGATGGCGCTGATAATGGCAACCACAACCGTGAGGATAATGCTCAGCGGATCCAGCAGGATGCCGCATTCAATGACGAAAGGGGTGTGAAGCCAGATCAGAGAGCTCTGTAAAGGAAGATGTTCCGGATGCCACAGGTTGGGGAGAATCATCAGGGCGCAGGCGGCAGCCAGCAGGGGAAAGCCGACGGCGGCGGCATTGCGCAGGAAAGCACTTATCCTGTCCATGAGCGGTACGGCCACAACGCCGATAAAAGGGAAGATGATGCACAGCCAGGCAAATGTCAATGTTGATGTTTCCATCGGCTAAAAACCTGCGGGGACAATATGAATTAAAATAGTTTTGGCAATCGTGCTGCTGAAGATACCGGTCAGGAGAATGCCGGCTGCCATCAGCATGATCGGGATGCGCATGGAAAGGGGGACTTCCTCCATCCTGACCTGGTCATAAGGCGCTTTCCGGCCATAATCTGCCTCAGGTTCTTCAAAAGATGCCACTTTGATGACTCTGAAAAAATAAATGACATTAAGGATGGTACTGATCAGCAGCACGGCCACAAACACCCAGTGGTGATCAACGATGCAGCCCATCAACAGGCTCAGCTTGCTGAAAAAACCACAGGTGGGAGGAATGCCGATCATGGAAAAGACGCCGATGGTAAAGGCTCCCATGGTATACGGCATCCGCCGGAAAAGATTTTTAAAGTGGTCGATGGTGCAGTCGCCGGTTTGGTAGATGATGGCTCCGACCACCAGAAAGACGCAGCCCTTGGTGAAGGCTTCGTTGAGAATGTGAAGCAGGGCGCCGATCAGGCCGGCTTTGTTGGCCAGGGCTATGCCCAGGGCGATGTAGCCGATCTGGGCAACAACCGAATAGCAGAGCATCTTTTTCAGGCTGTCCTGGGCGATGGCGTAAAAGGAGCCGATCATCATGGCGGTGACGGCCAGCCAGGACAAAATCGTGGTTGCCGGGATGATGGTGGTGAAAAAATCTGGCCGGAAAAGGGTGAACATGACCCTGATCATCAGGTATGCAGCCACCTTGGTAAACAGGGGGGCAATCAGGGCGCTGACGGATGAGGGGGCGTAGGCATAGGCGTTGGGCAGCCAGGTATGCAGGGGAAAGAGAGCCATTTTCAGGCTGATGCCGACCAGCATCAATACCCCGGCGCTCAGCACCACCCGCGAGTGGTACAAGGGCGGAATCAGTTGACTGACGTCGGCCAGGTTCAGGGAGCCGGTGACGATATACAAATAGCCGACCCCGAGAAGATAGCAGGAGGCGCCGATGGTGCCCATGATGATATAACGGAAGGTGGCCAGCGGGGCACCGTCCTGGCCGGAAGCAATCAAACCGTAGCATGACAGCGAGGCGATTTCGAGAAAAACAAAAACATTGAACAAGTCGCCGGTGACCACAATGCCCATCAAGCCGGTGATCATCAGCAGGATCAGGGTATAGGTTGGCATCTGTCGGCCGCCCAGTTCCCGATTGATGCTGTGCTTGGAATAGATAATGACAATTAGGCTGATAACGGCGATGATTGGCAGCATGAAGGCGTTGAGGTAGTCGACATAGTATTCGATGCCCCAGGGAGGAGCCCAGCCGCCCTGGTGGTAGGAAATGGGACCGTTCAGGATGACGGAGCGCAGCAGACCGATGGCGAAAAAGCATACCAGGGCCATGGTGAACACCGCCCAGTAATAGCAGAGGCGGCCATTCTTCCAGCCGACCAGCGGCGTGGCCAGGGCGGCAAGCAGGGGAACAACAATAATCAGGGCGGGGAATTGGTGCGTCATGCTTTAGGTCCCGGCTTCTTGGTTGATTTTCAGGATTTCATCCTCTTCCAGGGTGCGGTAGCGGCGGTAAATCAGGATAAGGACTGCCAGGGCGACTCCGGCCGTGGCAATGGAAACGACAATCGCGGTCAGCATCAAAACGTGGGGCAGCGGGTTCAGGTAGTGGGCGACATTAATGGCCTGTTCGTGCCCGTGATGATGGCCGTACGGCAGGATGGGAACCGTGACGTCGCCGGTTTTGACGCCAATGGAAACGTAAAAAAGGATGACGGCGGTCTGGAAGATGTTCATACCGATCAATTTCTTGACCAGGTTTCTCTTGGCCAGCATGGCGTAGAGGCCGATCATCATCAGGATGACATACAGCCAGTAGTTGTATTTGCTAAGCAGTAACTCGAGCATTAGCGGTCTCCCTCGTCTTCATCCCGCCGCCTGAGCAGCAGGAAGCAGACAATCGCGGCGGTAAAAATAACCGTTGTTTCCCCCATGGTGTCATAGCCGCGGTAGTCAGCCAGCACAGAACTGACAATATTGGGGGTTTCAGTGTCGATGATGGATCGTTTGATGTAATAAGGGGAAACATGGACGCTGGCTGGGGATTGGGGGTCCCCCCAGTTCGGCATGTCCTGGGTTCCATAAATCAGCATGGAACCGGCAATGATGATCAGGGCAAGAATAAAGGTTTTCAATCTTTTGACCTCCTGACCGTTTTGAACACCGCCGCCACGAAAAGCACGGTGCCGACGCCAGCCGAAACCGTGGCCTCGGTAAAAGCCACGTCAACGGCGCCCATTTCCGCCCAGAGCATGCACATGAAAAAGCTGTAGGCACCGAGAATGATGGCGGCGCTCAACAGGTCTCTGACGTTGATGGCCGCCAGGGCGCAGATGATGACAAACAGCAGTAAAAATAAATCCAGTTGCCAGATCATTTTTTATCCTTTGTCCACGGTTGCATCCCGAGCCGGTAGGCCGCCCGGGAAAGCACATGGGTGGCCGTCGGGTTGGCAATGTAGATAAACACCACAATCAGCAGCAGCTTGAAGCTGTCCAGGTTGATGCCGTGATGAACAATTAATCCGGTCATGACCAGCAGCACCGCCAGGGTATCGCATTTGCCGGTGGCATGCATGCGGGTGAACATGTCGGGAAAGCGCAGCAGGCCGATGGCGGAAGTCAGGAAAAAAAAGCAGCCAATCAGGATCAATATCATGGCAATAATATCGCGTATTACCATCAGAATTCTCCTTTTGCTTCGAAATATTTGGCTGCCGCCAGCGTGCCGATGAAGTTAAGCAGAGCGTAGGCCAGGCTGATGTCCAGAAACATTTCCACCCGGCCGTACAGAAAGCCGATGATGACCAGGATGGTCAGGGTTTTGGTGCCGATTGCCCCGGTGGCGACGATGCGGTCTCCCAGCGTCGGTCCGAAAACCACCCGATACAGGCAGAGGAACACCATCAGGCAGAGAAAGATATCCACGCCCAGGAAAAAAGCTTTCATGAAATGCCCCCGCAGGTGAAAATTACGGCAATCTTACTTTCCGTCACTGCTCGTTTCCCCATTTTCAATTTCATGGCCGGCGGCATGGCTTTCCCCGTTGCCGGTGTCACTGTTGACGATGTCCATGATGATGCTGTACATGGCGGCCATAACCGCCAACGCCACCCCCGTTTCGATGCCCAGAATCCCCAGGGACCGGGCCCGGGGAAGTGATACCTGGAAGATGGGGGCCAGCCGGCTGTAGTCGAGAAAATTGCCTCCCAGCAGCAGGCAGAGGAAGCCGATGCCGGCATAGATCAGGACGCCGAGGCTGCACAGTCGACCGGCGGTTGCCAGTTTAAGCCGTTCAAGCGCATTTTCATAACCGTAGACCAGAAAGATCAAAACCAGTGATGCGGCCAGGATAACCCCGCCCTGAAATCCTCCGCCGGGAGAATAGTGACCGTGAGCCAGGACGTACAAAGCGTAAATCTGGACAAAAGGAACCATGATCCTGACAATGGTCTGGGCGATGATGTCTTGATATCTACTTCTGAGCATGAGAGCCCTCTGCTGTCGATATGCTTCAGCGTTGAAAAATAGTGATTATTCGCTTTTCCATTTCACCGGTTAAGAGATCATCGGCAAAATTGCCGGCCAGGGCATGGACGTACAGAACATCGTCCTTGATGTCTATGGTGATGGTTCCCGGGGTCAGCGTAATGGAGTTGCCATAGGTAGTTTTGGCCACATCGGTTTTTAAACTGGTCTTACAGGTAAAAACCCGGGGGTCTATTTTTAGTTTGGGTGACAGAACCAGCTTGACGACGGCAATGTTGGCCAGGATGATCTGGTAGACAAGCCAAGGGATGTAAAGGAGAAATTTTCCGATGACCAGGTGATGGGTGGCACCGCTGGCTGAATCAAATAAAAGATCCGCAGAAAGCAGCGAAACCAGGGCGCAGCAACCTATCCCGATGCTGATGTGAAACAGGTCATAGTGGCCTGAAAGGAGCAGCCAGAAGGACAGAAGCAGCAGGAAGGTTATAAAATATTTTCCTCGACCCATGGATTTTGTTTTCATCATGGCACGGCCGTCACTTCATTCATGATTCACGAATTGTTTCCATCCGGAAAATTGATATTTTCCGATGGGCGGTTTGCTGCCAACCTTAATGGATTTTGGCTTAACCACTCGTTTTCAGTAAAGTATGAGCTTCTTAATTTGCGCTTATGTAAGCGAATACGTTTGATGTTGTCAAGGTTAAAAATTTTGCCGGTTATTGGAACTCCGGATATTCGAAAGAAAGGCTGCGTTGATAGTTAATAGGGCTGTCAAAACTTGTCAAGTAATTCGATTTTTTCTCCATTTACTTTATTTTTATTTTTCCTGAATTGAGCGGTTAGCTTTTAGCCGTTAGCTGTTAGCTCAATGATTACAGGGTTTTTGCTATTATAAACTATCACCCTTTCAAGTACTGGGAAATGCTGGTTTTTGTGTCAAAAAAGGTTGCATACATCATCAAAGCTACCAGCTGAAATATTGAAACATGATGATAAAATAGCAGCTTTTTGGCCTCATTCAGTTGGCTTTCAAGATTTTTTGTCGATAATTTAGCTATTATCAGCTTGTGCCGGTTGGATGCTAAGCTTCCAATCCCCTTCAGGACCCAAAAAAAACTTGACATTTCATCTCTTCTCATGGTAACTGTCCCCCGCCTTTTGGTTTTTGTATTTTTGATGCTGGTGTTACTTTAACGACCGGTTTGTGCGACAGCAGTGTTCACAGGCGTTTGAATTGACTTTGTGCTTTTCGCAAAATTAGTCAGCGATTCTTGGCAGCGGTAGGAATGAGAGGTGCAGGCAGGTGATTGATCTTAACAGCACGTTAGTCGTTCAGTGGGCGATATTCATCTTCTTGATAATCTTTTTGAACCAGTTTTTGTTCAAGCCGGTTCTGCGGGTTATTGACGCCCGCCGGGAGAAGGTGGAGGGGACGCATGAAAGTGCCGAAACCCTGAATGAGCGGGCCCGGCAGCATCAGGCCAACTATGAGTCCCGCATTAATCAGGCCAAGGAACGAGCTGAGCAGGAAAGTGCCGTTATCCGTGAAGCTGCCCTGAATGATTCCAGAGAGAAGATGGACAAGGCCCGCGGCGAAGCCATGCAGCAGGTCGAAGATCTTCGCCAGCGAATAGCTGCGGAATATGAGAAGGTTCGGGAAGAAATGACGGCTGACATCAAGGCGATTGCCAGGCAGATTTCCGGTAAAATTCTCGAGAGGGATATTTGATGAAGCGGTGCAAATCGATTGAAAAAAAGGGTCTTCTGGTTGGGGCGTCCGTTGTACTTTTCCTTATGGTGCTTGCTGTGGCAGCTTTTGCCGGTGAAGGGCATGAAGCAGCGGAACATCACGAGTCCCTGTATGCGGTTCTGGCCGAGAATCCCCTTCCCCTGCTGAAAGATTTGCTTTGGCGGGTGATAAATTTTGCCATCCTGCTGTGGATATTGATTAAATTTACCGGGAAGCCGATAAAAAATTATTTTGCCAATCGCCGGGAAGTTTTGATTCAGAGCATCGAAGAAGCCAGAAAGGCTAAAGAGGCTGCCGAGCGCCTGTATCAGGAATACCAGGAGAAGCTCGCCCGCCTGGATGAGGAAGTCAAGGAAATTGAGTCGCGCATCAGGGCGGAGGCGGAAGCGGAGAAGCAGCGGATACTGTCTGAGACGGAGCAGTTTGTTGCCAAGGTGAAGCAGCAGGCCGAGCAGATGGCCAACCAGGAAGTGGTAATGGCCAAGCGGCGGTTGAAGGATGAAGCGGCAAAGCTGGCCATGCAGGCGGCGGAAAAAATGATCAAGGAGAATATCACCGCGGCTGATCAGAATAAAATGGTTGAAAACTATCTGGAGAAGGTGGTGGGTGTACAGTGATTCGTGATATTATTGCCAAACGATATGCCAAGGCCTTTTTTGCTTTTGCCAGTGAGCACGGGGTGCTGGACCAGGGTGCCAGGGAAGTGCGTGAGTTTGCCGATTTGCTGGTGAAGCATAAAGACCTGCATGATGTTCTGAGCAACCCGGTGTATGAGACTTCCGAGCGCAAGGCGGTTTTGACTACGGTTCTGTCCAAGGTTGGCATCAGTGATGGGGTAAGGGCTTTCCTGCTGGTTTTAACCGAAAAAAATAAAATGAAATATCTGGGAACGATCGTAACCCATTTGGACTTGATGGTTGATGAGGCGGAAGGGCGCTTACATGTTGACGTTGTATCGGCCGCTTCCCTTGATGAGACCACGGTTGCCCGGTTAAGGCAGAAATTGGCCGAGCTTACCCGTAAGGATGTGCAGTTGTCCATCAAGGTTGATGAGTCGTTGATTGGTGGTCTGGTTACCCGTTTCGCCGGGATGGTATATGATGGCAGCATCAGGACGCAGCTTAACAACCTTGGAGAAAATTTGATAAAGGAGTGGTAGGAAACCATGGAACTACGCGCGGAAGAAATAAGCCAGATTATCAAAGATCAAATTGAGAACTATGATAAAAAGGTTGAAGTCAGTGAAACCGGTACCATCCTGACGGTTGGGGATGGTATTGCCAGGATTTATGGTCTGGAGAAGGCCATGTCCGGGGAACTGCTCCTTTTTCCCCACGACATTTACGGGATGGTTCTGAATCTCGAGGAAGATAATGTCGGGGCGGCGATCTTTGGTGAGGACATTGAGATCAAAGAGGGCGATGAAGTAAAGCGGACCGGCAAGATCGTTGAGGTTCCCGTCGGCAAGGGGATTCTTGGTCGGGTTGTCAACGCTTTGGGTCAGCCTATTGATGGCAAAGGTCCCCTGGAAAGCAAGGAAACCCGGAGAGTGGAGATCAAGGCGCCCGGGATTGTCGACCGCCAGTCGGTCAACGAGCCCCTGCAGACCGGTCTGAAGGCTATCGATTCCATGGTTCCCATCGGCCGGGGCCAGCGCGAACTCATCATTGGCGACCGTCAGACCGGTAAGACCGCGGTGGCCATCGATACCATCATCAACCAGAAAGATACCGATGTGTACTGCATTTATGTGGCCATCGGTCAGAAGCGTTCTACCGTTGCCCAGGTGGTGGCCAAGCTTGAGGAATACGGGGCGATGGAATATACCACCGTCGTTGCCGCTACCGCCAGTGAGCCGGCGCCGCTGCAGTATCTTTCTCCCTATTCCGGGGTTACCATGGGCGAATATTTCCGTGACAACGGCATGCACGCCCTGATCATCTACGATGATCTTTCCAAGCAGGCGACCGCTTATCGCCAGTTGTCTCTCTTGCTGCGGCGTCCTCCCGGACGTGAGGCCTATCCCGGCGACGTTTTCTATCTCCATTCACGTCTGCTGGAGCGGGCGGCCAAGATGAGCGATGAACGGGGCGGCGGTTCCCTGACGGCGCTGCCGATTATTGAAACCCAGGCCGGCGACGTTTCCGCTTATATTCC
>JAOZRP010000047.1:6890-11084 GCA_029940125.1 bacterium | reverse complement strand
CAGGGCTCAAACAAGGCAACTTTCACGCTTCAATCGCCGGGAAAAACTTTGGGCATCTCACGATGTCGCGCCGGAAAACAGCACCGGTCGCCGACTTTAAAACAGCGCAAAAAGCATACCGGACACTGCTGAATATTAGCATTTCCCAGCCTTTGATCCTCAATAAAGATTAAAAAAAACAACCGGTTAAGCTAACAGCCAACAGCTAATTGCTAACGGCCCATCCGGAAGCAACAGTTTCCGGATGGATACCTTTACCGGTCAAGCTTGAAAACAATGGTGGTCTCCACTTCCGTTGCCACCTTGCTGCGGCCCAAACGGCCCGGGCGGAAACGCCAGGTGGCCAGGGCGTTTTTGACCGCCTGTTCAAAGTAACCTGCCGGTTCCGCCTTGATAATTTTGACATCCCGCACCAAGCCTTCCCGGTCCACCAGGAAGCGAACCCGTACCTTGCCCTCGATGCCTCGCATGCGGGCCCGGGGAGGGTACAAGGGCGCCGGCGTCCCCATGGGCGCCGGCTGCCGGTCCAGTTCGCCGGGCTGATAAAAGGCCTTCTCCGCCCGGATCGCGGGGGACAGAACCGGCAAACCGGTTATCCGGGGCGACAGGGTTAGATCGGGCGGCGGCAGTTCAACCGCCGGGAGTTTTTCTGCCCGGGGGTGGGGAAGAAAATCAAGAGGCAGCGGCGGCGGATCAGGCATGGCTGCCGGCGGTTTCACCTCCTGGTCCGGCCGGGTTTCCGGTTCAGGACGCGGCGGCTCCACCCGCCAGACGGGAACCGGCTGGTAAGTCTCCAGACGCCGTGGCAGTGAACGGGGCTGAAACAGCAGGGCAATGGATAACAGCAGCAGGTTGATGCCCACGGCGCCCAGGGCGCTGGGCAGCCAGCGGCGCTTGTTATTCCAGCGCTCACAGGACATCTCAGGGCCCCCTGGTGGCCGCCACCGCCACCCGCGCCGCCCCGGCCAGCCGGCAGTAGTCGAGGACGCGGACCGTCAGCCCGGTCTCCACCTGCCGGTCGGCGACAATCAGGACGCTGCCGTCGGGATTTTCAGCCAGGTAGCGTTCAACCAGGGGTCGGACGCTGCGGATGTCAACCTGCCGGCCGCCGGCGTAAATCCGGCCGCCGGCATTGATGCCGATCTGCAGGCTGCTGTGCTCCTCAACGCGGGCGCTTTGGGCCGTCGGCCGCCGCACCTCAACCCCCGATTCCCGCACGAAGCTGGTGGTAACCAGGAAAAATATCAGCAGGATAAAAACCATGTCCAGCATGGGAGCCAGGTTAATTTCCGCCTTCTGTCGCTCCCGGCGCAGCCGGGCTTTCACGTTAATCATCGACACTCACCGGTGACTACATCCGCGTCAAGGTTCATTTCTTTCATCATCGCCGCCCGAAACTCTTCCAGCTGCTGGACTATCCTCCCGATCCTCCGGCTGAGCAGGCTGGCCATGAACAGGCCGGGGATGGAAACAAACAGGCCGCTCTGGGTGGTGATCAAGGCGGCCGAAATTCCCTGGGCCAGGGCCCGGGCATTGCCGGTTCCGTAAACGGCGATGGCGTCAAAGGTGGAAATCATCCCCCCCACCGTCCCCAGCAGACCCAGCAGCGGGGCGATGGAGGCCAGGACAAAAATACCGTTTACATTTCTCGACAGCCTGCCGGCCTCCCGCTGCACCAGGGAAACCAGCAGGTCCTGGTTGACCCGGACATCGCTGGTCCGCTGCTCCATGAAATGGAAAACCACGTGGCCCAGGGGGCTGCCGGCAACCTCGGACCGCTCGCCGCGGCGCACCATGGACACCGTTTCCAACACCCCGAGATCACGGCGGCTGCTGGCGCGAAGTTCCTGGAATTTCATCAGGATCAGGCTCCACATCACCAGCGACACCACGGCGATCGGCACCATCATCGGGCCGCCGCTGCGACAGTATTCGAGGATGGAAAGCATCAATCCGTTCATGACGACAACGACGACTCCCGGTTGGCCAGGGCCACGGTCAGACCGACGGCTTTTTCCTCCATGTCCCCGATCACCGAATCAACCTTGCGGCTGAAATAAGCGTGCAGCAAAATAATCGGGATGGCCACCATCAATCCCAGCATGGTGGTCACTAAAGCCTCGGAGATGCCGCCCGACATCAGCTTCGGATCGCCGGTGCCAAAGATGGTAATCACCTGGAAGGTGTTGATCATCCCGGTAACCGTGCCCAGCAGGCCCAGCAGCGGGGCCACGGCGGCCAGCACCTGCAGGGTGGGCAGATATCTCTCCAGCCGGGGCAGCTCCTTCATGATCGCCTCTTCGAGGACGTTTTCCAGCACCTCCCGGCCGGCCCGCCGGAACTTGAGCCCCGCGGTCAGGACGTTGTACACCGGGCCCCGCTTGTTTTCCAGCAGGTCAAAGCACTCCTGCCAGCGCCCGGCAGACACCATGCCGATCACCTGCACCATCACCGTGTCGGTATTGCTCTTGACCCGGCGCAGGAAGAAAAAGCGCTCCAGGCTGAGAAGGAAGGCGACCAGGCCGATGAGCAGGATGGGCCAGACCAGGACGCCGCCGGAACGCAGCCGCTCCCAGGCCGTGGGCCGCAGGGCCAGCTGGCGGACGGTGGTGCCGCCGGAAAAATCCAGGTAGACTTCATTGGTGGAACCATCAAAAAATTTCCGCAGGCAGCGGCCGATCAGCCAGGGGGCCCGGGAAACCGCCAGCAGGGCGTCGTTCTCCCGGCCATAGACCGCGTAGCCGACTTCGCCGTTGTCATCCCGGCGATACACCGCCGTCAGGGCCCCCAGGCGGGCGATGTCCCCGGCAGCCGGCCGACCGTCCAGACCGATGAAGGTTCCATGCTCCTTGACAATCTCGCCGCCGGCCCTGATTTCGGCAAAAGCGGCTTCCACCAGCCGGCGAATCCCGGCCATGCTGGGCATTTCCCGGTGCCCCAGCATCTCGGCAAAGGGCCGCAGCCGCCCCGGCCGCATGCCGGAAACCAGCGAAGATTCCAGCAGGGTTTTCAGATCACGAACGCCCATGCGGATGGAACCATCCAGCTCGTTCATCTCGGCAATCACCGCCTGCTGTTCCTTTTCCAGCGCTTTTTCCTCTTCGGCGGCGGCCTGCAGCTCAGATTCCAGGGAACGGTTTTCCTTCTTCAGCCCGGCAATCATCTTTTGACGCTCTTCAAGCTGCTGCCGCAAGGCCTTTTTTTCAGCGGCCAGCCGCTGCCGCACTTCTTTTTGCTCGCTCACGGCCTGCTGATATTCCACCCGCAGTTTCTGCCCGGCCTGCTCCAGAGAGGCTCCGGCCGCCGGATCACCGGCAAAGACCAGGGAAAAAAGCAGCACGACAAGATAAAAAACATTCATTGCCGGCCCCCTTTCCCCACCGGAAGCCGGACCAGGTCGACGGCCCGCTGCTTCATCGCCATCCGCAAGCCGTCCTTTACCGGCTCCAGGAAGCGCCCGGGCAGGGGCTCCCAGGTTTTGCCGTCCGGGTTGTACCAGCCGGCCTCCCGGCCGTCGAGGGTCAGGTAGTACAAGCCGATGCGCCCCAGTCGCAGAACATTGACCGTGGTTTCCTTCCCCGCCAGGGTCAACACCCGGTCGTAGGCTTCCACCTGGTGTCCATAGCGGGCTTCAATCTGCAGCATCTCCAGGACCCGGCGCAGTTTTTCCGCCAGTGAGGCGTCATAGGAATTCAGGGTGGCGTCAAGGCCGGCAAAGCGCTGCTGGCGCTCCTCCTCCAGGAAAGGCAGGCCCTGTTGAAACATCTCCTTCGCCCGCTCAAGGGTCTGATCGAGAAACGGCTCCAGTTCCCGGGTAATCACCTGCCTTTCGGCAATGCCCTGCTTCAGCTTGGCAATCCGGTTCCGGCGCTCGGCAAGGTAGCGCCGCAGCTTTTTCTGCCGGTAGCGCAGCAGATCCGCTTCAATTTTGCCGTTCTGCAGCCGGGCCAGCAGTTCCTGCCGCTCTTTTTCCCAGGCCGCCACCGCTTTCTGGGTCTGCTGCTGCACGGTCACGGTCTGCTGCGCAATGTCGGTCACTGCCGCCACTGGAGAATCGGCCGCCGGCAGCACCCGCGGCAGCAAAACAAGCAGGAACAACGGTAGGCTTAAAAAAACTTTTCGCTTCATCAAAAATGTACCTCGCGTCCATCCGGAAACTGCAGCTCCCGGGAGTTCAACCCTCCGGATTGTTCA
>JAOZRP010000047.1:0-6790 GCA_029940125.1 bacterium | reverse complement strand
TCCGGCAATGCAATTCATTATCCCAAGTCAATCGGGTAAATCAAGCTGATTTATCGGATTGTCCATCAACCGCGTTTCAGCACCCTGAACCAGTTTTAACGATCTTACAACACTGCTCACCGCTCAACTCAAAACTAAAATCGTGCCCGGAGGCTGAAAACGGCGCTGAACGGCGCCCCGGCGTAGTATGCGGAACCGCTGCCGTCATCCTGGGCGATGATGCTGCCGACGTATTTTCGGTCAAAAAGGTTGCTGACCGCCAGCTCGGCGGTCACCGACCGCAGGGAAAAGATGTTCTTCCGGGTATAGCGCAGGGACAGATCCACCAGGCCATGGGGGGAAATGGGCTGATCGTTCTGCGGGTCGCCGTAGCGCCGGCCCACGTATTTGAAGGTTGGAGCGATTTCCAGCCTTCCCAGGGTATAAATCAGCCCGGTTTTAAACAGCATCTCGGGCGTATCGGGCAGCTGTTTGCCCTCAATATGAACCATGGTTCCACCCCGTTCCAGGTCGTCGTCAAAGCGCATCCGGGTATAGCTGGGATTGATAAAAACCAGCAGGTTCTCGGTCGGATAAAGGGTAACGGCCAGTTCAGCGCCGATGGCGGTGGCATCGCCGACGTTCTGATGATAATTAACCCCTACCTGCGGATCATAGGCAAGGGCCAGCAAGTCATGGTGCCGGGCGAAAAAGATGGTGGGCTGGAGCTCGAACCAGTCGCCGTAATACCGCACACCGACGTCGATGTTGTCGGAGGTTTCCATGTCCCAGTCATCCATGACATCCTGCAGGGTCAGGCCGGCGGCCTGGAAGCGGGACCGGTTGGCGGCATAGATGGTAGCCACCGGAACATAAGCGTAGGGACGCATGTAGTTGCGGCCGTAATTGGCGTACAATTCCAGCTTGTCGTTCCATTGGCAGCCAACCGCCAGGCTCGGCAGCCATTCATCGTAGGTCATCCGGTCAAGGCTGAGGGCGGCGTCCTCCCCCAGGTTGTGATCCAGGGCGTCTTCGTAGGAATACGGGGTGCCGGCGGCGGCACTGCCGCGATAGGCGGTGCTGGACGGCTCGGCATAGTAAAAATATTTCACCCCCGCCTGCACCGTCCATTTGCCGAACCGGCGGGCAAGCTGCAGGTAAGGGCTGTGAATGTCGCCGTTGCCGTGGTTGTCGCTCAAATACTTCCAGCCGCTGTACACCCGGCCGGTGGCGGTGATGGCGTTGGCCCGGACGTATTTCTTCAAATCGTGGGATTCATACCAGTAGCCGGCCGTAAGATTGAAATTATCAAACTGCCCCAGGTACTCCGTAGTCAGGCCATAGCGTTCCAGCTCCCGCACCTTGTCGGCCTTGCCGTCCAGGGTGGTGCCGTCCTCGCGGCTGTAGTAAGGCTTGAGGGTCAGCGAACTGCCGGGACGCGGCTGAAAAGACAGGATGGCCAGCAGATCGCTGTTCTGGTAGTCGCCGCGATGGTAATCGTAGTAGTTGACATCAACAGCGCCGTTGCCGGACAGGCTGGGATTATAATCATGGCGATAGGCATCCTTGATTTGGTCCGCTTCGGCATAGCTGAGCGGTTTGAAATCGTGCCGTTCCACGTCGTTATAATTGTAAAACAGTTCCAGCTTGGCCCGCTCTCCCAACGGCTGGACAACCCCGATGGTGACATGGTCCCGGGGACCGAGATCGCCGCTGCCCTTCCACTTGTCCGCTTCGGCACGGGAATAAGAGCCAAAGAAGCTGGTGCCGGTCGGCAGCCGGCCGGAATCCAGGCGGATGAAGCTGCGCCGGGCGTTGTCGCTGCCCAGCTGCTGGCGCAAATCCAGTTGAAAATCGGGCGCCGGGCGCCGGTACGCCAGACTGATGGTCCCGCCGCGGTTGCCGGAACCGGTTCCCAGACTCAGGGGGGTGGAACCTTTATAGAGACCGACGGATTCAAGGTTTTCCAGGTCGTAGATGTCATCCCGGGGACCGACGGGCATGATCCCGTAATTGGGCAGGCCCTCAACCGACATGCCGGCAAACATGCTCCTGATCCCGCGAATCCGCATTTCCTTGCCGGCGATTCCCAGGGGATCCTGAAGCTCGGTGTCAACCCCCGGCAGCAGATCGAGAACCTTGAAAACGCTGCCGGTGGCGCCGGCGCCGGCCAGCGAGATGCCGGCCCTGGTTACCATGCTGCCGGTATGCAGCAGGTCTCCCTCCTGCCGGGTCGGGGAAATCAGGGTTTCCTGCACCGTGATGGTCTCCATGGTCATGGACGGGGAAGGTTCGCCCCCCGTTTCCGCGGCCGCGACCCGGGCTGTCATGCCGAAAACCAGCGCCGCGGCCAGGTAAAAAATCATTTTTCTGCTCATTGATGACCCCTTTCGCAAGGGGCTGATCGGGAAAGTCCAAAAGTTTCATCAGGCGGGCATAAAAAAAACCACGCCGGGACTAACGCCTTACAGCCGGTTAGAACCTTCGTGGTTTTTATGATACTGATCAATAAACTTCCGGCCGGATTCACGATCCCGGCCGGGATGACACTTCTTTAAATACGCGCCTTCATGACGCGCTGCTAAAACAACCCGAAATAAACACTTTCAACTCTTGATGTCAAGAGGAAAATCAGAAAAACCTTTACGCGGTTTCGATTTCCGCGACATCTTCCCGACCCAGAATTTTCGCTGACATTTCCCGCAGTTTGTACTTCTGGACTTTACCGCTGGCGGTCGTGGGATATTCGTCAACGAACAAAAAGAAGGCCGGGGTTTTATGAAAAGCAATCTTGTTTTTGCAAAAAGCCTTCATCTCTTCCTCGGTGGCGGTTTCCCCCGGCTTCAACTGCACAAAGGCAACCACCTCTTCACCATATTTAAGGCTGGGCACACCAACCACCTGGACATCCTTGATTTTCTCGTTGGTATAGAGAAATTCCTCAATCTCGCGGGGATAAATATTCTCTCCCCCGCGAATAATCATGTCACCCATGCGGCCGGTAATTTTGCAGTTGCCGTCTTCATCCATAACCGAAAGGTCGCGGGTATGAAGCCAGCCGTCACTGTCGATAGCCTTCTCGGTCGCTTCGGGCATTTTATAATACCCCTTCATCACGTGATAACCGCGGGTTACCAGTTCCCCCTGCTGCCCGCGCGGCAGTTCTTCACCGGTGTCGGGATCAATAATTTTAACCTCGACATTGGGAAGAGCCCGGCCGACGGTGGTCACCCGCAATTCCAGCGGATCGGTAACCCGGGTCTGGGTAATGCCGGGGGAAGCTTCAGTCTGCCCGTAGACAATGGTCATTTCCCTGGCCCCCATCACCTCGACCACCTGCTTCATGACCTCGATCGGACAGGGAGAACCGGCCATGACCCCGGTACGGAGGTGAGAAGTATCGTAATCCTTCTGCTTCATTTCCTCAAGCTCGGCGATGAACATCGTCGGCACGCCGTGGATGACCGTGCACTGGCTGGCCTGGATGGTTTCCAGAACGTCAACCGCGTTAAAAGCCACCACCGGCGCCATGGTCGCACCGGAAACAACCGCGCACAGGTTGCCGATCACGCAGCCGAAGCAATGAAAAAAGGGCACCGGGATGCAGACGCAGTCGGCGGCGGTGAGATTCATGCATTCGGCCATGCTGTAGGCATTGCCGATCAGGTTGCTGTGGGTCAGCATAACCCCCTTGGGGAACCCGGTGGTCCCGGAAGTGTACTGCATGTTGACCACGTCGTCGGGCACACATTCCCGGCTCCGGTTCTCAAGCTCCTCGTCGCTCACCTTTTCGCCCAGGGCCATGATGTCATCCCAACTGAAGGATCCGGGGATCTTTTCATCCCCCAGGTAGATGATGTTTTTCAGCATCGGAAGCTTGGCGCACTTCAGCTTTCCGGGCTCGGCATCCTTGAGCTCCGGACAGATTTCGTTGATGATTCTGGTATACTCATCCGGTTCCCGCACCCCGCCGATCATAACCAGGGTAGTGGAATCCGACTGCTTCATCAGGTATTCCAATTCGAAACTGCGGTAGGCGGTATTAACCGTCACCAAAACCGCCCCGATCTTCGGCAGGGCAAACTGGGTATAAACCCATTCCGGCACATTATTGGCCCAAATCGCCACGTGCTCGCCCCGCTTCACCCCAAGGGCCATGAAACCCTTGGCAACCTTGTTGCATATCTCGTTGAGTTCCTTGTAGGTGTAGCTTATGCCTTGAGCGTGATACTCCAGGGCTTTGGCGTCGCCGAACTGATCGGCAACCGTTTCAAAAAGCCGACCCAGGGTAATGCTTTCAAGTTCGAATTGTGGTTTATTCACCGCACTTCTCCTCATCAATCCATGGTTAACGTTCACCGCGTTGCCGCATTTACTTTACAGGCCACAAAAAAACAGGGAGGACGCACCTCCCTGTCAGGGTTCAGCCACTTTTTACTTCCGGGCCTTTCTTTCTTCTTCCATTTTCCGCAGTTCCACCCGACGGATCTTGCCGGACACGGTTTTCGGCAGTTCCTTGACAAACTCAACCTCCCGCGGATACTTGTACGGGGCGGTTTCCTTCTTGACGTGATCCTGGATTTCCTTAACCAGCTCGTCCGAAGGTTCGTATCCGGGAGCCAGAATAATGAAAGCCTTGACGATGGTGCCGCGCAGCTCGTCGGGCGACCCCACCACGGCGCTCTCGGCAACGGCGGGATGGCTCTGGAGGGCGCTTTCAACCTCAAACGGCCCGATGCGGTAGCCGGACGCCTTGATGACGTCATCGGCCCGGCCGACAAACCAGAAATAGCCCTCTTCGTCCTTGGTCGCCTTGTCGCCGGTGTAGTACCAGTCGCCGACAAAGGCCTCGGACGTCGCTTCCGGGTTGCGCCAGTATTCCTTAAACAGACCGACCGGCGCTTCCGGCTTCACCTTGACGGCAATGTGGCCTTCCTCGTTGACCCCCACCGGGTTGCCGTCGTCATCCACCAGCTCGATGTGAAAGCCGGGGGTGGGCTTGCCCATGGAACCGAACTTGATCGGCATGCAGGGATAGTTGGCAATCAGGTTCACCGATTCCGTCTGGCCGAAACCGTCGTAGATGGTGGTTCCGGTATGCTCTTTCCACACCTTGATAATCTCGGGGTTCAAGGGCTCGCCGGCGGCCAGTGAATGACGCAGACCGGTAAGATCATATTTTGAAAGGTCTTCCAGGATCAGCATCCGGTAGGCGGTAGGCGGAGCACAGAAGGTAGTTACGCCGCACTTCTCAATGATTTCCAGGTGGGTTTTGGCATTGAACCTGCCGGCGGCGTTGTGCACCATGACGGCGGCGCCGATCTGCCACTGGCCGTAGATCTTGCCCCAGCCGGCCTTGGCCCAGCCGGTGTCCGAAAGGGTCCAGTGCAGATCGGTGGGCTTGAGGTCCTGCCAGAATTTGGCGGTAATGATATGACCGATGCCATAGGACGCCTGGGTATGGGGAACCATTTTGGGAAATTTGGTCGTCCCGGAGGTAAAATAGATCAGCAGGATGTCATCGGCCCTGGTCGGTTCCACGTCCTCCCGGGAAAGCTTGACGGAAGCCGCGTCCATGAGCTCGGCGAAGTCATCCCAGCCTTCTTTCTGTTCACCGACGCAGATGAAATGCTTCAGGCTGGGGCAGCTGCTGCGCACCTCGTCCACCTTGCCGACGTTTTCATGCCACATAACCGCCCCGACGGCCTCGGCCTGGTTGATCCGATATTCCACATCGTGGGGCACCAGAATGTTGGGAGCCGGCATCGGGATGACCCCCAGCTTGGCGGTTCCCAGCATAACGGCATACCATTCCACCAGGCGCGGCACCATGACAAAAATCCGATCCCCCTTTTTAAAACCCTTGTCCCGCAAAACGTTGGCAAACTTGTTCGACAGACATTTAAGATCAAAGAATGAATATTTGCGGATATCCCGGGCGTCCGTATCGGCCCATACCATCGCCAGCTTGCTGCGGTCTTCAGCCCAGCGATCAATAACATCAAAACCGTAATTGAAGTATTCCGGGATCGTAAACTTAAATTTACTGGCCACTTCGTCATAATCCCACATGTTCGGACCATCCAGATTGACCGGAATATTGTCGTAGGAATTCATCAACGCCATAAAAACCTTCTCCTTCACCCGTTTTGTTCGCCCGTTACTTCGCCGACCGGACATATTGCTTGGTTATCGTTTCATCCATCGGATCAAAAACATGATTTTTCCGCGGCAGGCCCTTCATCCCATTGCCAGATCCGATGAACCCCACCTCAAGTACCCTATGCTTCAAAAAGCAGCTCTGGAAAGCAATTTGTGAATAAAGCGGTGATCCCATACAACAATCAATTCCCTGTTGTCAACAGAAAAAAATCAGTTAACGTTAGGTGGCAGATAACAGTTAACGTTAGGTGGGAATAACTCATAAAAACAAGAGCTTTTTCCAGCCCTGAACACTTTCTTACATTTCACTATAATCACTGGGAAATCAAAAAAAATATTGTCGGGCCATAAAAAAACATTGTAAATATTCAGGCCATTGCTTCCAGCAAATCAGGGCTGTCCACCGCCCGGCGACCGTTTCGCGGCGGCATTTTTGCTTCAACCTGGGCGATTTTCAGACCTGGCATCACGAAACGCTGCTGCGTTTCCCGGCCTGTACGGGCAAAACACCTCCGGATAAATCGGAAAAATAAATGATTCAGATAAATGCTAAATATTATTACTTTTGTTTCCGATTATGGTATGCAGTTGTAACAAATCAGGGTATCAGAGGGTATCAGGATGTTCCGGCATGGCTCTCGCTCATTCT
>JAOZRP010000339.1 GCA_029940125.1 bacterium | reverse complement strand
TTTATCCTGTTCAAATACTTCCCTTTTGGTGGCTTGCAGCGCGATTTTTTCCGCATTGCTTCCGCCTGTGCCCGCCGGGGCCATGACGTCGAGATCTATACGCTTTCGTGGCAGGGGGAGAAGCCGGAACATTTCAAGGTGCATCTTGTTCCGGTGCGGGCCATGACCAACCCTGGCCGCTACCGGCGTTTTTCCCAATGGCTTCACCAGCATTTCCGGCATCACCTGGTTGATGTTGTGGTAGGTTTCAATAAATTGCCGGGACTGGACATCTATTACGCTGCCGATGCCTGTTATGAGGAAAAAGCGCAAACCATGCGCAGCCGTTTTTATCGCCTTGGCCGTCGGTATAAATATTTTCATGACAGTGAAAACGCGGTTTTTTCTCCCCAGTCCACCACGGAAATCCTGATGATTTCAGCCGTGCAGAAGCCGGTTTATCAGCGCTGCTACCGGACGCCTGGTGAACGTTTCCACCTCCTGCCGCCGGGCATTTCAAGAGACAGAAGGGCCCCGGACGATGCCCGGCAGCGGCGCCGGGCTTTTCGGGATCAGTTCCAACTTGGGGATGATGATTTGCTCATGCTGATGATCGGCTCCGGTTTTAAGACCAAGGGTCTGGACCGGGCCCTGCTGGCGATGAAGGCATTGCCGAAGCGCCTTTTGCGCCGGACGCGTTTTATCGTGATCGGCCAGGACAATTCCAGGGGGTTTTTCCGTTACGCCCGGCGCCTGGGGCTCGATGAACAGCTGACTATTATGAAAGGCCGGGATGATATTCCTGACTTCCTGCTGGGGGCCGACCTGCTGATCCACCCGGCGTATCATGAAAATACGGGGACGGTGCTGCTGGAAGCAGTAGTTGCCGGGCTGCCGGTTCTGACCACCGATGTCTGCGGCTACGCTCATTATGTCCAGGAGGCCGGGGCGGGGATGGTGGTGAAAAGTCCCTTCTCGCAGCCGGCGTTGAATGAATCATTGACTGTCATGCTGGACAGCGGGGAAAAACGTCGGCAGTGGCGGGAAAACGGCCTGCGGTTTGCAGCCACTGCTGACATTTATTCCATGCCGGAAAAGGCCGCCGTGTTGATAGAGGAGATTGCCGGGCGCGAAAACAACATCGTCAAAAGTTGAAATTTTGCCCTGGCCACGTGACGCCATGACCCTTTTTTTATCCGAACAGTTTGAAATTGCCTGGGCAGGGAAAGATCCCTTTGAAGAGGTAGAGAAGCTCCAGGGCGAGGTTTTTCGCGAGCTTGAACACCGCAAAACGCTGCGTTTTGCCCTGGACGGAAAAAATTATTTTGTCAAGATCCACTATGGCATTGGTTGCCGGGAATTTTTCGGGAATCTTGTCCGTTTCCGCCTGCCGGTCCTGGGTGCCGCCAATGAATTTGCCGCTGTCCGGCGGCTGGAAAAACTGGGCATCGACACCATGCAGGTTGCCGGCTTCGGCTGCCGGGGCTTTAATCCTGTCCGACAGAAGTCTTTTATCATTACGGAAGAGTTGACCGATACCGAGAGCCTGGAGGAATACTGTGCCTCATGGAAGACAGAAAAACCGGACTTCCACCTGAAATATGCCCTGATCAAAAAGGTCGCCGGGATCAGCCAGCGAATGCATGATCACGGCCTCAATCATCGGGATTACTATATTTGCCACTTCCTGATGAATCCTTCCCAGGTTGGAGTTGACGGTGCTTCGGCAAATGTGAAGCTCTACCTGATTGATTTGCACCGGGCCCAGCTGCGCAGCCGCCGGACTCCCCGGCGGTGGCGGATGAAGGACATCGCCAGCCTCTATTTTTCGGTCATGGCCATCGGCCTGACCCGGAGAGACCTTTATCGTTTCATGTGTTTTTATTCCGGTGTTTCACTGCGGGAGTGTCTTGCCGATAAAGACCGTTTCTGGCGCGGCGTCGAGCGCCAGGGTCAGCGGCTATGGCGGAGAAAACTGCGCAAGGGGGACCGTATTTGATGACTTTGAGCCTGTTTTTAATTTCTGCCCTGGGTCATTTCCGGTGAAAGTAAGAGACGGCCATAAAGGAAAAACGGTGATCCATGCCCCCGGTCCTTTGCCGCCCCCCTGGGATTCGTTTTCCTATATCGAGTTCATGGAGAATCCTGAAGGAGAATTGGTTGCCGATGGCCGTTCTTCACGGGTGTATCTTTTTACGGCCGGCGGGGAACGTTATTTTCTCAAACGCTATCAGTACCGAAAGATTCACTGGCGCTTCTGCCTGCAGAAGTCCCAGGTTTGCCGGGAGTTTGAAAACCTGGAAAAAATTCGCCGCTGCGGCCTGCCCTGCCGGATTATTGACGTGCTGGCCTATGGTGAGCGGCGCTATTATCGTACCCTCATTGATGCTTTCCTCTTGAGCCGCGAAGTTCCCGGCGGCGAGCGGCTCTCCCTTTTTCTCAACCATCCGGACCATCCCCGGCGGCCGGCCGTGCTCGACGCCCTGATCAGGCTGGTTGGGGAAGTTATGCGCCAGGGGCTGGCGCTGACGGACTTCTTCTTTCGCAACATCCTCGTAATTCCGGAAAAAGCCGAGCTCTATCTCCTGGATGTGCAGCGCTGTGATCATTCCCGCCGCCGGGCGATTCGTAAAAGCTACCCGCAGTTCTGGTCCAACATGATGCTTTTCTGTACTGAGGATGAACTGCGGCTGGCCAGAACCAGGTTGTCGGCCGTGTGGTCGGGGTCCATGGCCGCCCTGGAGGAAAAAGCTCAGGGATTCCTGCCCCGGGAAGAGAAGCGCCGACAGGAGGAAATGGCTTTTGCCGCGTCCCGGCCAGCGGCCACGGCACAGTCGGGGCAAAAAGGGGTGCCGGCAGGGAGTCCGGCTGGGTAATAAAGCGTTTACGGCGACGGGTTTTTATCCAGCAGGTGGTGAATGGCTTCCAGCAGTTGGCCTGCCTGGATGGTCTGCCG
>JAOZRP010000338.1 GCA_029940125.1 bacterium | reverse complement strand
CAATCGTGCCAATGTTGACGTGCGGCTTCGTCCGCTCAAATTTTTCCTTCGCCATTATTTCTTCTCCTCACTGTCGCTTTTCTAATAACTCTTATCTCTCGCTGTTTCATACCGCAGCAAGCTGCTGCAGGCCCGGCAGTCTCAGGCTCCTGGCCTGAATCAAGAACCGCCGTGGCCGATAATTTCTTCGCTGATGGTCTTGGGAACCGGTTCGTAACAGGAAAACTGCATGCTGTACGTCGCCCGCCCCTGGCTCTTGGACCGCAGGTCGGTAGAATACCCAAACATCTCTCCCAGGGGAACCTGGGCGGTGACCACCTGGGCCCGCCCGCGGGCCTCGACTCCCAGAATCCGGCTGCGGCGGGAATTGAGATCCCCCATGATGTCGCCGAGAAACTCCTCCGGGGTCACCACTTCCACTTCCATGATCGGCTCCAGGATTACCGGCTTCGCCTGGCGGCAGCCGGCCTTGAAGCCCATGGATCCGGCCACCTTGAAGGCCATCTCGGAGGAGTCAACGTCATGGTACGACCCGTCTTCCAGGACAATCTTCACATCTACCACCGGATAGCCGGCCAGCACCCCGGTCTTCATCGCCTCCCGGACGCCGTTTTTAACCGCCGGAATGTACTCCCTGGGCACCACCCCGCCGACAATCTTATCCTCGAAGACAAAACCCTCGCCGGGCGCCAGCGGCTCTAAGCGCAGCCAGACGTGCCCGTACTGCCCGCGGCCGCCGGACTGCCTGACAAAACGGCCTTCGCTTCTGACCGCCTTGCTGATGGTTTCCCGGTAGGCAACCTGGGGCTTGCCGACGTTGGCGTCAACCTTGAATTCGCGCCGCAGTCGATCAACGATAATTTCCAGGTGCAGTTCACCCATCCCGGAAATAACCGTCTGCCCGGTTTCTTCGTCAGTCCTGACCTTGAAGGATGGATCTTCGGCCGCCAGCTTCCCCAAGGCCACGCCCAGTTTGTCCTGGTCGGCCTTGCTTTTGGGCTCGATGGCAATGGAAATCACCGGATCCGGAAATTCCATCGCCTCCAGAATCACCGGCTGCTTCTCGTCGCAAAGGGTGTCGCCGGTGCTTGAATGCTTCAGGCCGATGGCGGCAACAATATCGCCGGCATAAACCTCTTTCACATCCTCCCGCTTGTTGGCATGCATCTTCAGCAGG
Organism: bacterium; assembly: GCA_029940125.1. GTDB lineage: Bacteria > Desulfobacterota > Anaeroferrophillalia > Anaeroferrophillales > Anaeroferrophillaceae > DQWO01. The sequence continues at coordinate 1,759 of JAOZRP010000338.1, read as the reverse complement.
CGCCCGATCCGCTCCCGCCGGGAACGGCTGGAATTCAAAACCCCCATTCCCGAGGCCAGCGACCCGGAATAAACCCGCAGAAAAGCCAGCTGCCCAACGTAGGGATCGGTGAAAATCTTGAACACCAGGGCGGCAAAGGGGGCGTTGTCGTCGGCCGGCCGGCTTACTTCCCGCCCGCTGACCGGATCAGTTCCCTTCATCGCCTCCACGTCCAGCGGCGACGGCAGGTAGTCGACCACGGCATCCAGCAACGGCTGCACGCCCTTGTTTTTGAAGGCCGAACCACACAACACCGGCGTTACCTTGATCGCCAGGGTCAGGCGCCTGATAAGCTGCCTGATCTCGGCCGGAGAAACCTCTTCCCCTTCCAGGTAGCGGGAGGCAAAATCATCATCGAGATCGGCCAGCATTTCCAGCATCGCCTCCCGATGTTCATCGGCCTCCGGCCTCAGCTCGGCCGGAATTTCCCGTACTTCGTATTCTACTCCCAAAGAGCCCGGATCGTAATAAATGGCCTTTTCTTCCAGCAGGTCGATTACCCCGGCGAACCGCTCCTCCGCCCCGATGGGCAGCTGAACCGGGAGCGGATTCGCCCCCAGGCGGTCACGCATCATGGCAATCCCCCGACCGAAGTCGGCCCCGACGCGATCCATCTTATTGATAAACGCAATCCGCGGCACCTGGTACTTATCCGCCTGGCGCCAAACGGTTTCTGACTGGGGTTCAACCCCGCCAACCGAGCAAAAAACGGCTATGGCGCCATCAAGCACCCGCAGTGATCGCTCGACTTCAATAGTAAAATCAACATGACCGGGTGTATCGATGATGTTGATTCGGTGATCGTGCCAGTAGCAGGTGGTTGCCGCCGAGGTAATGGTGATGCCCCGTTCCTGTTCCTGCTCCATCCAGTCCATGGTGGCCGTGCCGTCATGGACTTCGCCGATTTTATGAGAAATGCCGGTATAGTAGAGTATCCGCTCGGTGGTCGTGGTCTTGCCAGCATCGATATGAGCCATAATACCGATATTGCGCTGCTGCTCCAGGGAATAGTGACGAGCCACGACGATCCACTGCCTCTCCTACCAGCGATAATGGGCAAAAGCCTTGTTGGCTTCCGCCATTTTATGGGTATCTTCCCGCTTCTTGACCGCGGCGCCCCGGTTGTTGGCAGCGTCCATGAACTCGGCCGCCAGCTTCTGTTCCATGCTTTTCTCGCCCCGGGAACGGGCATAGCCGATCAGCCAGCGAATGGCCAGGGCAACCTTGCGCTCCGGCCGCACTTCCACCGGCACCTGGTACGTAGCCCCGCCAACCCGGCGCGACTTTACTTCCACCATCGGCTTTACATTCTCCACCGCTTTTTTGAACACTCCGAAAGGCTCCTCGTTGCTGCGCTCGGCGACAATGTCAAGGGCCTTGTAAAACATGTTCTGGGCAACGCTCTTTTTGCCATCCAGCATCAGCCGGTTGACAAACTTGGCCACCAGCACGTCACGATATTTCGGATCCGGTATAATTTCTCTCTTGGGAATATCTCGCCTACGGGACATCGTTGCACCTCGATCAAAACGCCCAGCAAACCGGGCATGAATTCTTTAGCTGGTGTTCATCAGGAAATATTCATTCCCCGATGAACGCTTTCAGCGATCAGCAGTCAGCTTTCAATAATAATATTTTAAAAAACCTGTTGAGCTGACAGCCGAAAGCTGACAGCTGACAACCCATCCGGAAGATTCAGCTTCCGGATGGAAATCACCTA
>JAOZRP010000337.1 GCA_029940125.1 bacterium | reverse complement strand
CGGCAACATGGCCTACAAGGACAATGTGCGCTACATGGTCAACTTCTTTAAAAGCAATTAGGGGGACAGGGTAATGAAAAAAGAAAAAATCAGATCAACCAAAAGCATCCTGTTGTTTGCCCTTCTTATTTTCATTATGCTGTCAACCGGTTGCGCCACCAACCAGTCCGCCCAGAAAAACGGGGCGGTAATTGTTCCGGCCACCAAGCCGGTTGCCGCATATGTTCGCAGTGATGTGAAATACGCCATCGACGCGTATGATCCCTGGGAAGGGTTCAACCGGCACATGTACATCTTCAACTACTATTTCGACAAATACTTCTTTCTCCCGGTGGTCGGCGCCTATGAGTGGATCATGCCGGACTACCTTGAAGACCGCATCTCCGGCATCTTCAAAAACTTCAGCGAGCTGCGCAATTTCACCAACAACCTCCTGCAGCTGAAAGGCAAAGGAACCGCCATTACCACGGGGCGGGTTCTGGTCAATTCAACCGTTGGCCTGGCTGGCATGTACGACCCGGCCAGCAAATGGGGCATGCCGGTGCAAAAGGAGGATTTCGGCCAGACCCTGGGCCATTACGGCGTTGGTGCCGGGCCATTCCTGGTTCTGCCGGTTTTCGGCCCTTCCACCCTGCGCGATACCACCGGCCTTGTCTTTGACACTGCCGTACATGCAGCAGTCATGAACTGGGCCCTGGATGACGTCAACAACAAGACCGAAATCAAACTGGGCATCAATGTACTTGGCGCCATCGACGAGAGACATCGCACGCCATTTCGCTACTACCAGTCAGGATCACCCTTTGAATACGAGTACCTCCGCAAGCTCTACCTGGAAAAGAGGCTCATGGATATCGCCAGGTAAAACCTGCAAAGAATACAACCATAAAACTGCCGTCGGCATTCTGTAACTCCGACGGCAGTTTTTTATTGAGTGCTCATCTGGAAACCTTCATTTCCTGATCAACTCTTTCAGCGATCAGCAGCCAGCTTTCAGAAAAAAATTTTCCATCAAAGCAATTCCGCTTTCCATTCAATGCACATTGCTGTTTATCTCCCTAAAAAAATACAACTTGACCCCGGCAACATCCTGTGCCAAGTATTTAAAAAAACGGGGTGACATGAACGCTGCATTCTCGGGCGGCAGCATAAAATCAGGCTTTGCAAAGGAGGAAAACCATGGCTGACAAAATTTTTCGGGTCAACATGAACGACTTGAGCGTTACCATTGAAGACGTGCCATCCGCCTGGCAGGGACTGGGAGGCCGGGCACTGACGTCGGCAGTCGTGGCCGCCGAGGTGCCGCCAACCTGTCACCCGTTAGGGAAATACAATAAACTGGTCTTTGCCCCCGGCCTGCTCTCCGGAACCCGGGCCGCCAACTCCGGCCGGCTTTCGGCCGGAGCCAAAAGCCCTCTGACCGGCACAATCAAGGAATGCAATTCCGGCGGCACCGCGGCTCAACTCCTGGCCCGGATGGGGATCAAGGCCCTGATTCTGGAAGGAGTGCCGACTGACAACCGGCTCTATGGCTTGCAAGTAACCGTCAACGGGGTTGACATTGTACCGGCGGATGAACTGGCCGACAGCGGCAATTTCACCGTGGTTGAAATACTGGAAAAGCAGTCCGGCAAAGACTGCGGCCTGCTTTCAATCGGCCAGGCGGGTGAACGCCGCCAACTGGCCGCCAACATCTCCGTCAAGGATCCGGACAGCAAATTCCGGAGCCTGGGCCGCGGCGGCCTGGGGGCGGTCATGGGTTCAAAAGGGGTGAAATACATCCTGATTGACGCCGCCGGGGCGCCAAAGAGCATTGCCCTGGCCGATGAAGAAAAATTCAAACAGGCAGCGAAAACCTTCGCCAAGGCCCTGCTTGACCACCCGGTCTGCGGCGGAGCCCTGGGCGCTTATGGCACCGACGTCCTGATCAATATTGTCAACGAGGTCGGAGGGTTGCCCACCAGAAATTTCCGCAGCGGCCAATTTGACCGACACGAAATGATCTCCGGGGAAAAAATGGCCGAAATCATTGAATCCCGGGGCGGGAAGCCCAAGCACGGCTGCCACGCCGGCTGCGTCATGCAGTGTTCCCAGGTATATGTTGACAAAGACGGCAACTATATAACCTCCGGTTTTGAATACGAGTCCATCTGGGCCATGGGAGCCCACTGCTGCATTGACGACCTTGATCTCCTTGCCCGGGCTGACAGCATCATGGACGACATCGGCGTCGATTCAATCGAAATGGCGGTGACTATCGGGCTGGCCATGGAAGCGGGCATCATTGACTTTGGCGACGGGCCGGGATTTCTCAAACTGCTCCAGGAAGTGAAGGAAGGCAGTCCTTTAGGGCGCATTCTGGGCTCGGGAGCCGCGGTTACCGGCAAGGCTTACGGCTTGACCCGGGTGCCGGTGGTCAAAAACCAGGCCATCCCGGCTTACGACCCCCGTTCGGTCAAGGGAATCGGCATCACCTACTGCACTTCGACCATGGGCGCCGACCATACCGCCGGCTATACCGTGGCCACCAACATCCTCAAGTCAGGCGGTTTTGTCGATCCCCTGAAGAAGGAGGGACAGGTGGAACTTTCCCGCAACCTGCAGATCGCCACCGCCGCCATCGACAGCACCGGGCTCTGCATCTTTGTTGCCTTTGCGGTGCTGGACAACGAGGCCGCCCTGCCGGCTGTGGTTGACATGCTCAACGCCCGCTACGGCCTTTCACTTACTATCGACGACGTGACCGCCCTGGGAACATCAGTGCTCAAAACCGAGCACGCCTTCAACCAGGCGGCCGGCTTCACCAACGTCCACGACCGCCTGCCTGAATTTTTTGTTGATGAGAAGGTGCCGCCCCATGACGCCGTCTGGGATTTCAGCGGCGAAGAAATTGACGAGTTCTGGAACTTCTAGGCAATGACAAGGCCCCGAAACTTC
>JAOZRP010000336.1 GCA_029940125.1 bacterium | reverse complement strand
GCCGACGGCGACGGCGATGTGGACGGGATTGACCTGGCTGCCTTTCTTCATGACCTGCAGCCGGAAGTGACGATTGATGTTGCCGCGGCTTTCGGCGGTTGAAAGACATATATCTGCCAATTTGGGGGAGGAAAACAAGATGAAAACTTCAGGGAAATTTGCCATCGGCTGGTTAACCGTGCTTTTCCTGTTTCTGGCAACGGCAATGACGACCCCGGCCCGGGCCGGGGAACTGAAATGGCATCAGCCGCCGGACATGCAAAGCGGGGTGAATATTGAGTCTGTGGACCCGGAACCGGCGGTGGCTGACGACTGGCAGTGCCGCGACCCCAGGCCGGTTACCGAGGTCTATTTCTGGGGCTCCTACCTTGGCTGGCGGGAGAGTGAACCGGAGGCCGTTGCGCCCCCCGGAGTGGAGGCCTTTGTCGTCAGGATATATACTGATGTTCCGCAAGGTGAAGATCCTCAATATCCCTATAGCCACCCGTCGGGGTATCTTCTCTATGAAGTGAGAGTAGAGAGTTTCTCCGAGCAGTACGTGGGCTCTATCCAGCATCCGGATCAAACTTACGAACACAAGTTCCAGTATTCCCTGGTTTTGGCTGAACCATTCATCCAGGAGGAAGGGACCGTCTACTGGATTTCCATTGCCGCCGTGATGCCGGAGGGCTCGGCCTTTCCCTGGGGCTGGGAAACTTCCTGCCTCCAATGGAATGATGACGCCTGCCGCTACTGGTTCAACAACGGTTATTGGGAGGAAATTATCCCCTCCCTGCTTCCAGCCTGGTACCAGGAAAGCCACCAGCGGGTTGACATGGCCTTTGCCCTCATGGTGGGGGAGCCGGGATCATCCCCGGTTCCCGGGCCAATCAAGTGGCAGCAGCGGCCTGACATGAAACATGGCGTCAACGTCATTTCAACGCCCTGTCTCGACCCGCCGGTCCTGATGGGTGCGGCCGACGACTGGCTTTGCCTGGACGGCAGCCCGGTGACGTCTTTGCATTTCTGGGGTTCGTACCCGGGTTGGAACGAAGGAATACCCGGACCGTTGGCGCCGCCGCTAGGAGCCATCCAGGATTTCCGCGTCAGAATTTATTCCGATTACCCGGCAGCAACTATCGACAGCATGAGCCATCCCGCTTCTCTCCTTTACGAGGAGACGGTGCCCGCGACGGATGTTAGGGAAATGTACGTGACCTCCATCCTTCACCCCGACGGCACCTTTATCCACCAGTTCCGCTACGACCTTGATCTCCCCCGCGTCTTCTGGCAACGGCGGGGTCAGGTCTACTGGATCAGCATCGCGGCCAGAACATCGGCCGGCTTTCCCTATCCCTGGGGCTGGGAGATCACCAAGGACCGCTGGAACGATTATGCCGTTCAAGGTTGTTACCGTGATGTCTATACCTGGAACTGGGACGTACTGAAATCACCCCCGTTGACCCTCACCTTCAATGACCTGGTTAACGGCATTACTTATCCGGCGGGAAGCAGTTTCACCACCTGCGGTGTTTCCGTCGCGGTCCGGCCGTTCCTGGACTCCGGCGGCCACGAGATCACCAGCGGCAAAGCGGAGGTTGGCAGTTTCGGGTGGGCCGGAGGCGCCGGCAGGGAGATAAAAACCGACGCGGTTAATCTTGAGTTTTCTCTGCCCTACCCGGTTACTGACGTTTCCTGGCTTTTCGGGGAATACGGCGGCAACCTGAATCTCACGCTCAACGGGATTTTTAAAAATTTTGACAATTACCAGGAAATCAACGGCGCCATCATCAACAAGGTCGAGGTTTCGGCAACCAACGGCTCCGGCAGCGATGCCGGTTCAGTTTCTCTTCAGGGTATTGTTACCAGCCTTGCCCTGGGAGGCCAGCAGCATTGGGTGGACAATCTCAGTTATTCCCGCTTCCTTGATCTGGCCTTTGCCCTGGGCACCTGCGGGGGGCCTGCCGTATGGCAGCAGCTGCCGGACATGGCCGACGGTGTCAACATCATCTCTCCGGCCGCTGGCCGGATGGTGGCCGACGATTTTTTCTACGCCGGCGAAAACGCCGTCGCCGAAGTCCATTTCTGGGGGTCTTATTTGACTGCTGACAGGCACTGGGAGCAGAACAACCCGGGACCGCCGCTGAAACAGCTTCCCGAGTCCCCCGGCGTGCGAGGCTTCTGGTTGAGTTTTTATAAAAATGTTCCGGCCGATGAGACCAATCCCCGGAATCATCCGGGAGAATTGATCCGGGAAATCTGGGTGGATTATCGCAAGGAGCAGGAACAATACTGGGATTCAGTGCCCCATACCGGTGCTGACGGACGGACATGGTGGGAACATAAATTTTATTATAGTATTGAACTTGAAACTCCCTTTCAGCCAGGGGAATATTCGGTTTGCTGGCTGGGCATCGGGGCCGTTCCCATTGAGGAAGATGGCTGGTTATGGGGCTGGGAAACTTCCCAGCAGCACTGGAACGGCAGTGCGGCCGTCTACCATGAAGAAAGTGGTTCGTGGGATTCCCTGGCCGAAATCTATGGTTCCCCCGTGGACATGGCTTTCCTGCTCCTTACGGAGGATGATACCGAGTACTGCCTTGATGACTTTGACCGCGACGGCGATGTTGACGGAGCCGACCTGGCCCTGTTTCTCGCGGATTTCAACCGGGTGAATTGTTTTGATCAAGGCGACTGCGAAGGCGATACGGATTACGATGGCAACGTCGACAGTAACGACCTGCATCCATTTGCCGCCGGTTTCGGCCGCCGCGACTGCCCCTGCAAACTGCCCAGCCGTTTTTCTCCATGACTGCCAACCGGAAGTAATGATTGAGTCCGCCACGGCTGTCAACGTTTGAAAATGAGGGCTTTGCCGGCTGTTGCCGGCTCAACGCCGACCGATAAGCTGCAGCCGGGCGTTCAGGTACTTGATGAATTCCTTCAGCCGCAGGGTGAGGG
>JAOZRP010000335.1 GCA_029940125.1 bacterium | reverse complement strand
AGGGGAGCCGGGTTTTTTGCTTGCATTTTAACCGCTGTTTCCTTAGTATGCAAAATTCCTGTTAGTTTCAATGAAAATCGGAGGTAATATTGAAAGCCGAATATACGGCCATTATAGAAGAAGTTCCAGAAGGTGGTTACTGGGCCATTTGCCCTGAAATTCCCGGCGCTAACGGCCAGGGAGAAAGTATCGAGGAAGCGAAAAAGAGTTTGAAAGATGCCATACAATTAATTCTGGCAGATCGCCGGGATGATATCTTGCGCGGCTTGCCTAAAGATGTCATTCGAGACAAGGTTATGATTGTGGCATGAAACGGCGTGATTTAGCGTGATTTAGAAAGAAGACTCAGAATCGCTGGATGTTACTTGAAAAGAGAAGGGTCATCTCATTCTTTATGGATAAACCCTAAGAACGGAATTATTGAGGCTGTCCCTCGTCATCAGGAAATCAAGGACCCTCTGGCCAGGAAAATATTAAAAAATTTAAAGGCTGAATAAAAACTGACAAAGCACTCCATAGCGGTGGAGGAGTTTTGTCGTTACAGGTTATCATTTTTCACCACCGAGGACACTGGGAACACAGAGGAAAAAATTGTTTTCCCATCTCCGTGTCCTCTGTGTCCTCGGTGGTGTATTTTTTTGGAGATTACATCCATGCCAGCAGCAGCAACCCGGACAGCCAATCGGCAGCGTTTTTCTCTTTTGCTTTTTTTCATTTTTTCTTTTCTGATCGCCTTCCCCTTTACTGCCGCCGCCGGCGGCTGGTCGGCCCTGGTCGGCCAGGCCGGCAACCGCCTGGCAGCCGGCAACCGGCAGGCCGGCCGGGTGACCATGGTTCAGGGAGACACGGTAATCATGGAAATTGCCGCCCCCCTGCTGACCGTGGGTTCAGTGGTCACGGTCAAGGACAACGCCCTGCCCGGCGTTCCCCTGCCCCTGCAGAACGACGCCGCCCTGATCCGCATCACCCAGCGGCTGGGCAGCCAGGCCCGGGGCATTATCATCGAGGGCAGCGGCTCCATCCCCCGGGGCGCCCCCCTGTTCCCCTACACCTACAATCGCCTCTACGTTTATACCAATCTGGCCAACCCCCAGCGGCAGCGTCCCTTTCTCGACCTGCTGGCCGACCTGCGGCAGGCCCGAATTCCCTACGCGGTAAAATCATATCAGGAACTACGCTCCGGACCCGAAGTCGGCATCCGGCCGCTGATCATCCGCCTGGAGGGCCGGGGCAGTCAGGTAGTCGGTCAACTGATTGATTTTGCCGAGGGCACGGTGCTGTTCAGCACCGCCTACAACCTGCCTTATCCTTTGCCTGTAGCGGCGCCCTTCGGTCTGCCGCTGCAGGGCGGCCTGGTGGCCGGCAGCCCGGGACCAACGGCCGCGGGAGCACGAAGCAACTCTTTTACTCGGCCCGCCCGGGTGGCCGGCACCAGCATGGCCGGCCGGATCAAGCTTAAGGGGCCCTATAAACGCCTGGTGTTCGCCGACCTGGACGGCAACGGCCGGGACGAACTGGTCATGCTCAATAAAAAATGGGTGGAGGCCTTCCATGTCGAGGGCGATGAACTCAAACTGTTCGCCCGCTACCGCCTGCCCCGCAAGGATTTCATCCCTTTGAACCTCCACTACGGCGACTTCAACCACAACGGCAAGGATGAACTTTATGTCACCCTGGGGCTGCCAATTACCGTCGACGAGAAACCGGACACCAAGCTGGCCTCCCTGGTGCTGGAATATGGCGGCCAAAGACTGGCGCTCTTGAGCAAGGACTATCCCTGGTACTTCCGGGTCATGGAAACCCGGAAGGGCAAGCGGGTGCTGCTGGCCCAGAAGATGGACGCCTACAAGCAGTACCAGCTGCCCATCCGCTGGGCCGGGTTCTTCGGCGGCAAGCTTGAGATCAAGGGGGAATACCGGGAAGGACACAACGTCTTTTCCCTGGACAACTTCGTCCTTGACCCCTTCAACCAACACCAGATCATCGTCCTTGACATGGAAGGGGGCTTAGGCGGCTTCAACTCCAAAACCCAGGAACTGCTGACTTCGGCCGAGGAAGATTACGGCATCTACGATGAGGTTGTCTTCCAACAGAAGCTGCAGGAAATTGAGTACGAGGGTGGCTACGTGATGAAGAAAATGGCCGAGAACCGCTTTGCGCCCCGGCGCTTCACCCTCAAAAACACCTTCGGCCGCCAGGCCTTCCTGATCAAGAAGCAGCGGCGGGTCAATCCTGAGCTGCTGGAAAAGGGCATCAGCCTTTTGAAGGGCAAGACCGCCAACTATGACCAGGTGGTGGGGGTGCAGTGGAAAAACAGCAGCATTGTCGAGACTTGGGCATCACCGCCCCTGCCCCGGGACATCATCGACTTCGGCTTCACCCGACAGAAGGGCAGGGACGTCATGGTCATCCTGACCCGCAACAACGAAGGCAAGTACGCCCTGGAAATAGTTAAGTAGCGCCCATCCGGAAACGGATATTTCAAATGGGCTGCCAGCTGTCGGCTTTCAGCTCTCAGCTTCATAAAATGTTTTTCTTCTATTTTATTGCCAAAGCTGAAAATCGTTCAGCGGGAAATAAACATTTTCACAGGATGGCCTCCACAGGCCATCCTTTTTTACGCTTACACCTAATGCGGGGACAAAGCCCGCAACCCAAACGGGTCTTTTCGGCCCGCAAATAAGTGCTCTTATCAGAGCTCTGCATAAGTTTTTTCATCAGAACCTTTGCCTAAATGGCAAAGAACCTGTGAAACACTTAACATTTTCTTGTTTTTCAAACCAGAAAATAACCTGTAAGGCACTAAAGAGTTCGATGAATCTGCCGATAGGAGAAAGGTACGGCAACTATCCATTTTATGAAAGCCCTGAAAACATACTAATGTGGGAATAAAGCCCGCAATCCAAATCAGGGTATCAGGATGTTCCGGCATGGCTCTCGCTCATTCT
>JAOZRP010000046.1 GCA_029940125.1 bacterium | reverse complement strand
CTTGGCTCATAGCGGGTTTGGCCGCCGAACGAATCACCACGATGGTGATTCGCGGCGGACGCCTCGGAGCCGGTCATGGACGGCTGGCGAGAATGAGCGAGAGCCATGCCGGAACATCCAGACAACATTATCAGGAATAGTTTTTCAAAGTACCTGTTAAACGCTGGAATCATCAACACAAGGCCTTAACCGAATATCACCGATTTTTGTAGAGGATGAGATAGAGCTGCCATGCTGAAACGCCTTCGAGTCGACCGACAGGAATGGAAATATGAAATCATCAGCATCCTGATCCTGGGACTGGCTGTCTTTCTGCTTATCTGCCTGGTTTCCTATTCGCCCAACGATCCTTCCTGGAACACGGTTACTTCCGGCGGCGGGCAGATCAACAACTTCGGCGGCCGCCTGGGAGCCATTATCGCCGATCTGCTGATCCAGTCGTTCGGCCTGGCCTCGATCGTCATCCCCCTCTACCTGCTCGGGGTGTTCCTGGCCATGATGACCACCAAGAAGTCGCCGCCCTGGACCAGCTATCCCGGCGCCCTGCTGCTGCTGCTCAGCTCCTCCATCTGGGCCTCGCTCATCCACCCTTCGCTGATCTATCACCAGCAAACGTTAAAAACCGGCGGGGTGTTTGGCGACCTGGTGTCGCGGTTCTTCCTCTCCTACCTGAACATGGTCGGCACCTGCCTGCTGATGCTGATCATCTTTTCCCTGGCCATCATTGTCACCACCCACATTTCACCCCTGAAACTGACGGCCATCATTGCCGAAGGATTCCTGCAGACTGGCCTGACCCTCAGCCGCTCCTCCCTGGCCCTGGCCAGGTGGACGGGAAACCTTTTCAGCCGCCGGAAAACCGCGGACGGGCCAAAAAAGCCCCGGGCCAAAAAACCGGTCATCAAGGTGGAGAAAAAAAACAAGGTCAAGGAAATCAAGGCCGAGATCCTGCAGCAGGAAGTGCTGCCCTTCTTCCACGACACCGGGAAAGTCAGCCTGCCCCGGGTGTCAATCCTCAACGATCCGCCTGAAAACGAAAAGGTGAACCACGACAAGAAGAGCCTGTTCATGAGCTCGCAGATCCTGGAAAAGAAACTGCTGGACTACGGGGTTGAAGGCGAAGTCACCGAGGTCATCCCAGGGCCGGTGGTCACCATGTTTGAATTCAAGCCGGCGGCCGGCACCAAGCTGAGCAAGATTGTTTCCCTGGCCGACGACCTGGCCCTGGCCCTCAGCGCCCTGTCGGTCCGCATCGTCGCCCCGATTCCGGGAAAATCGGTGGTCGGCATTGAAATCCCCAACCTGGAGCGGGAGAACGTCTATTTCAAGGAACTGATTTCCTCCAGCGCCTTCCAGGACAGCAAGTCGCCCCTGCCCCTGGCCCTGGGGAAGGACATCAGCGGCAACCCCTTCATTTCCGACTTGACCAAGATGCCGCACCTGCTGATCGCCGGCTCCACCGGCTCCGGGAAGAGCGTCGCCATCAACAGCATGATCTGCAGCATCCTTTTCAAGGCGCCGCCCGAACAGGTCCGCTTCATCCTGGTGGACCCGAAAATGCTGGAGCTTTCCGTCTACGACAACATCCCCAACCTGCTCCTGCCGGTGGTTACCAATCCCAAGCGGGCCGCGGCCGCCCTGCGCTGGGCGGTTGAGGAAATGGAGCGGCGCTATACCCTGATGTCCGAATCGGGCACCCGAAACATCAACAGCTACAACCGCCTGGCCAGGAAAAACGCCAGGCAGGCGGCCGGTGAGGAAGGCCCGCCGGCCGAGATCCTTCCCTACATTGTTATTGTCATCGACGAGCTGGCCGATTTGATGATGATCGCCTCCAAGGAGGTGGAGGAATCGATCACCAGGCTGGCCCAGATGGCCCGGGCTGCCGGCATCCACCTGATCCTGGCCACCCAGCGGCCGTCGGTGGACGTGATCACCGGCCTGATCAAGGCAAACTTCCCGGCCCGGATTTCCTTTCGGGTTTCATCCAAGATCGATTCCCGCACCATCCTCGACGCCATGGGCGCGGAACACCTGCTGGGCAGCGGCGACATGCTCTTCCTGCAGCCGGGTTCCGGGACCTCCAACTTCACCCGTCTGCACGGCGCCTTCCTCAGCGACCGGGAAATCCGCGAGATAACCGATTTCCTCAAGCAGCAGGGGCAGCCACTTTATGATGACGATCTGCTGAAAAAGCAGGAAGAGGAACTGTCCAGGCCGCGAAAGGAGCGGGGCAAATCATCCCCGGCCGGCAACGGCGAGCCGGAGGGAGAGGAAGAGTACGATGAACTCTACGACCAGGCCGTCGCTTTTGTGGCGGAAGTAAAAACGGCCTCGGCCTCGCTGATCCAGCGCAAATTCCGCATCGGCTATAACCGGGCCGCCCGGATCATCGAAACCATGGAAAGAGAAGGGATCATTGGCCCGGCGGAAGGCAGCAAGCCGAGGAAGGTGCTGATCGGCAAATTGTAGGCGGGCTTACAGGACGATCGCCAGGAAAACCGTGGACATGTTGAAAATGAATTTTGGCGGTGAGCCGCCCCGCAGGTAGATGTCGTCGGTGACCCGGGTCAAAATCCTGGTCATGATGACCTCGTAGCCCATGTTGATGTAGCCGTGGTCGCCGGCCTCGTTGGTGCAGAACAGCAGGCGGCCGGCCCCGTCTCGGTAGACTTTCAGGCGCCAGTTCACCTGGCTGATGTTGACGTACAATTTCTGCAGGCTCTCCAGCGGCACCTGCAGGCTGCTGAGAATGACTTTATCCTCAGGCTGGTAGGTTTCCCTGATGCTCTTCACCAGCCCCAGGCTGAGTAGAAACACCCGGTCCGGACACTGGGTTTTTTCAGCAAAGGCTTCGGTAAGAATTTGATGGGAAGGGATTTTCCGGTAGCACGGGTACGGCAGGGCGGCATCATGAAAAATTCCCTGGATATTCGCTTCCCGGGCTTTCGGATCCGGTTCATACTTGGGATTTTTGGCATAGAGGCGGCGGGTAAACTCTTCCAGCTCCTTGAGATGCTCTTCCAGGTGATAGGCCAGCAGTTTGGCATCGGTAGGAACAACGGCCTCGCTCAGGGGGCTTCTGGATCCAAGAAAATTCCTGCTGCAGCCGATCGGCAGCAGCAAAACAATCAGGCAGCTATACCCTAAACATACTTTCAACCACCTGAATGGAAAGCTATCGTTCAATTACAGCAGTTCCTTAACTTTCGCCAGCGCCTGATCAAGGTTCCCGGCATCGGGGCCGCCGGCCTGGGCCAGCTCGGGACGTCCTCCCCCCCGGCCGCCGACAATGGCGGCCAGTTCCTTAACGATGCCGCCAGCCTGATATTTCTTCTGCAGAGAAGGTCCCACGTAAACAATCAGCAGGGCCTTGCCGGCCACCTCCGCCCCGAGTACATTGACGCCCTCGGGATTTTTCTGTTTATAAACATCCATGATCTGGCGCATCTCTTTGGGGTCGTCGCACTCCACCCGGGAAACCAGCAGGGAAACGCCGTTCACCGTTTCCACCGTGGGTCCGGAATCCGCCGACCCGGCGGCCGGAGCGGCCCGCAGCTTCTCCTTCAAGCGGCTGATATCCTTCTGCTGTTCCTTGACCTGCTCCTGCAGGCGCCGGACTTTCTCCGGCAGGGCGGCAACCGCGGCCCCTTTCAACAAAGCCCCGAGATCCCGCAGGATCTGTTCCTCATCATGGACAAAACGCCAGGCTTCCATGCCGGCCAGGGCTTCAATCCGCCGCACCCCGGCGGCGATGCCGCTTTCGGAAATGATTTTGAAAAAACCGATGTCCCCGGTCCGGGACACATGGGTGCCGCCGCACAATTCGATGCTGGCCTCGCCCATGGACACCATCCGCACCTCTTCGCCATACTTTTCGCCGAAGATGGCCATCGCCCCTTTGCCAACCGCTTCTTCCATGCTGGTAATTTCAGTGCTTACCGGCAGGTTGGCGATAATTTCCTGGTTGACCAGCGCCTCCACCCGGTCAAGCTCCTCGCGGGTCAGGGCGGCAAAATGGGTAAAATCAAAGCGCAGGCGCTCAGGGGTAACCAGCGAACCTGACTGCTTCACATGTTCGCCCAGCACTTCCCGCAGTTTGGCCTGCAGGAGGTGGGTTGCCGAATGATGGCGCTGGGTTGCCAGCCTTTCCCCCTCCTCGACGGTCAGGGTGCAGGCATCCCCCAGGGAAACCGTACCCTCCTTGACGATGGCATGGTGGACGATGAAATTATCCAGCGGCTTGGTGGTCGAGGTAATCAGAAAACTGAAGCCGTCCCCGGCTCCCCGGCCCCGGTCGCCGACCTGGCCGCCCGACTCGCCGTACAGCGGGGTCCGGTCAAAAACTATTTCAATTTCCTGGCCGGCGGTGGCCCGGGAAACCCGCTCGCCGTCTTTCAGGATCAGGAGCACTTCGCCCCGGTCCTGGAAACGGTCGTAACCGGTAAAGGTGCTGGAAATGCCCTCCTGCAGCATCTTCTTGTATACCTCGCCCACCGCCTCTTCCCCGGAACCTTTCCAGGACTGGCGCGATTTTTCCTGCTGGGCTTTCATCTGGGCTTCAAAGCCGGCCATATCCAGGGTCACCTTCTCCCTGGCAACAATGTCTTCGGTCAGGTCAACCGGAAAGCCATAGGTGTCATACAGTTTGAATACCACCTCGCCGGGAAGCTGCGTTTTTCCCTGCTGCCGCAGCTGTTCCAGCTCTTCGTCAAGCATTTTCAGGCCGCGGTCAAGGGTTTCCCCGAAACGCTCCTCTTCATTTCTGATCACCCGGGTGACAAAGGGCAGCGATTCCGCCAGCTCCGGGTAGGCGTCCCGCATCTGGCTGGCCACGGTTTCCGCCAGGTCGCAGAGAAAGGGCTGATTGATGCCCAGCAGCTTCCCATGGCGGGCGGCCCGGCGCATGATGCGGCGCAAAACATAGCCGCGGCCCTCGTTTGCCGGCAGCACGCCGTCGGCAATCAGAAAGGTCGTCGCCCGGCTGTGGTCGGCCAGCACCCGCAGGGAAACATCCTGATCTTCCTGCTCGCCGTAGGTCTTCCCGGAAATCTTCTCCGCCGCGGTGATGATCGTGCGCAAAAGGTCGGTGTCGTAGTTGCTTTTCACCCCCTGGACCACCGCCGCCAGCCGCTCCAGGCCCATGCCCGTATCAATGCTGGGCTTGGGCAGGGGATTCATGGTACCGTCGGCTTCGCGGTTGTACTGCATGAAGACCAGGTTCCAGATTTCCAGGTAGCGGTCGCACTCGCACAGGCCGATGCCGCACTGGTCGCCGCAGCTCATCTCCTCACCCTGGTCAATGAGAATCTCCGAGCAGGGACCGCAGGGACCCGTGTCGCCCATGGCCCAGAAGTTGTCTTTCTCACCCATGCGGACAATGCGCTCCGCCGGCACCCCGATCATGTCGTGCCAGAGATCATAGGCCTCGTCATCATCCCTGAAAACGGTCACCCAGAGCTTGTCAACCGGCAGTCCCATCTCCCTGGTCAGAAAATCCCAGGCGTAGTTGATGGCCCCTTGCTTGAAATAGTCGCCGAAGGAAAAATTGCCCAGCATTTCAAAAAAAGTATGGTGGCGGGCCGTGCGGCCGACATTTTCCAGGTCATTGTGCTTGCCGCCGGCCCGAACGCACTTCTGGGCCGTGGTCGCCCGGTGGTAGTCGCGCTTCTCCAGGCCGACGAACACGTCCTTGAACTGGTTCATACCGGCATTGGTGAACAACAGGCTCGGATCATTCAGGGGAATCAGGCCGGAACTTTTCACCACCGTGTGCTCATGGGCCTGAAAATAGTCAAGAAATTTTTGGCGAATTTCACTGCCGGTCATACAGTTCTCCTTGGATGGATAATAATAAAACTACCGGGAATCATGTTCATGATGATCTTCCCGGCAGCGGGCTGCAAACGGTTCTATCTCCTCGGGCAGGAAGCCGCGGCGGTACAGGTAGAGATAGACATTGCCGCGGGCTTTCCGGCTGAGGCGGGCAAACAACTCCTCAAGTTCCGCGGCTGAAACTCCGGCAAACAGTTCATCGGTAATCTGCCGGGCCAGGTCGGAAGCCAGCCCTTTTTTTCGCAGGCGCTGGACAATCATCATGCGCCCGTACCCCTGGCGCCAGAGATAATGCTCTGCCAGCTGCCGGCCGTTCCGTACGTCATCCAGATAACCAAATTCTGTTAATCTGTCAATAACTGAGTCAATGTCAGCGGGAGAAAAACCCCTGGTTTTCAACTTCTGCCGCAGTTCCGCCGAAAAGTGGGCCCGGCGGGCCAGCAGATCCTGGGCCTTGCGCCAGGCATCGTCCGGCCCCAGGTTCATTGGCCAAAGCGCTCCACCTGGGGAGGAGGTGCATCCCCGGTGCCTTCCGCTTGATCACCCTTGGCCTCCGCCTGGCCGAAATCATCCCAGGAGCTGTCCGACCCGGTGGAAATTCCCTTGACCTTCAATTCGAAGTCATCCGGGTTGCTGCTTTGCCGCAGGGCCTCTTCATAGCTGATCAAGCCTTTGCAGAGCAGGTTGTACAGGGACTGGTCGAAAGACTGCATGCCATAGATGGTGTAGCCGCTGACGATGGCATCCCTGATTTCCACAGTCTTGGCCTTTTCGGCGATGCATTCACGGATGCGGGAGGTTGAAACCAGAATCTCGGCGGCCGGCACCCGGCCCTTGCCGTCCTTGCGAGGAATGAGCCGCTGGGAGATGACCCCTTTGAGGATGCCGGAAAGCTGCAGGCGTATCTGAGTCTGCTGAAAAGGCGGAAAAGCGGAAACAATCCGGTTGATGGTTTCCAGGGCGTCGACGGTATGGAGGGTGCTGAGCACCAGGTGCCCGGTTTCAGCCGCGGTCAGGGCGATTTCGATGGTTTCCAGGTCCCGCATTTCACCGACGAGAATAACATCAGGATCCTGCCGCAGAGCCGAACGCAGAGCCAGGGAAAAGGAGGTGGTGTCAAAACCGATCTCACGCTGACTGACGATGCTGAGCCGATCCTGGTGCAGGTATTCGATCGGATCCTCAATGGTAATGATGTTGACGCTGCGATGGCGGTTGATGTAGTCAATCATCGAGGCCAGTGTGGTGCTCTTGCCGCAGCCGGTGGTCCCGGTCACCAGGATCATGCCCCGGTGCGTGTCCTTGGCCAATTTTTCAATCACCGGCGGCAGGTTCAACTCGTCGAGGGTCAGGATGTCATAGGGAATGGAACGCAGCACCATGACCGTGGTGCCCCGCTGCTGGTAGGCATTCACCCGAAAGCGCCCAAGCCCGGAGACCCCGTAGGCAAAATCCACCTCGTGAAAATCCGCGTAGCGCTCCCTTTCCAGGGGCCCCATGATTTCTTCCGCCATTGCCTTCAGCTCCGCCGCTTCAAGCCGGGGGAAATTTTTCAAGGGATACAGTTGGCCGTCAACCCGGACAATGGGGGGATCTCCGGCTTTCAGATGAACATCGGACGCGTGATAGTTAACCCCTGCCTGCAGAATTTCATCGATACGCTTCATGGCTGCTCCTTGTGCCGCTGCCCGGAATGGCCGGCATACGGTGATGCCTGGACCACATTCCCAAAAGCAGTTCCTCGCAGTTTCAACTCTCCGGCGGGGAGTCGCCTGCCGCTGCCGGAATATGGTGAAAGGTTCTCACCTCCTGCTCTATAGTATCGAGAATTTCCTGATTTTCTTGAAGGTAATCGCGGACAAAATCACGCCCCTGGCCGAGGCGTTCACCGCCATAGGAATACCAGGAGCCGCTTTTCTCAACAATCCCGGCTTTAACCCCGAGATCGAGAATCTCCCCGGCCCGGGAGATGCCCTTGCCGTAAAGGATGTCGAAGGTCGCTTCCCGAAACGGCGGCGCCACCTTGTTCTTGACCACCTTGACCCGGGTGCTGTTGCCGAGGATGGCATCGCCCTTTTTGATGCTCCCGGTCCGGCGGATATCCATGCGAACGGTGGAATAAAACTTCAGGGCGTTGCCGCCGGTGGTCGTTTCCGGGTTGCCGAACATCACCCCGATCTTCATCCGTATCTGATTGATGAAGACCACCGAGCCGTTGGACTTGCTGATCGCCGCCACCAGCTTCCGCAGGGCCTGGGACATGAGCCGGGCCTGCAGACCCATGTGGGAATCACCCATATCCCCTTCAATCTCGGCCCGCGGCACCAGGGCGGCAACCGAATCAACCACTACCAGGTCGATGGCCCCGCTGCGCACCAGGATCTCCGCGATTTCCAAGGCCTGTTCACCGGTATCCGGCTGGGAAATGAGCAGTTCATCGACCTTCACCCCAAGATTCTTGGCATAAGCCACATCCAGGGCATGCTCGGCGTCGATAAAGGCAGCCGTGCCGCCTTTTTTCTGGGCCTCGGCAACAACACTCAAGGCCAGGGTGGTCTTTCCCGACGACTCCGGACCGTAAATTTCGATGACCCGGCCCCGGGGAATGCCGCCGACTCCGAGGGCAATGTCCAACCCCAGGGAACCGGTGGGAATGACCTCAATATTCTTGACCACCCCCTCGTCACCCAGGCGCATGATCGAACCCTTGCCGAATTCCCGTTCAATCTGGGTAACCGCCATCTCCATTGCTTTATTTTTATTGACATCCATATTTTTCTCCCCCCTGCTGTTTTATGTTGATGGCTTGGTAAAAACTCCATCTTCTTCACGGCTCAGCTTTTCCGGGCCGCGAAAGTTCTCAATTTTCGGTATATCGCCCCTTTCGGGATCAGTTGGCTCTGGTAAAGGTAAAACTCCCCCACCGGGAAAGAAGCACCCACCGGCAACAGGCCGTCTGCCGTTTCCCGCAGCCGGTGAAAATCAAGCTTTTCTCCCGGTTTTTTCGGCCTTCTCACCCGGGCCAGGGTCAGGTGCGGCGTATAAGGCCGCTGCTCCCGCGGCACCCCGATCCCGGCGGCGCACGGCTCTATCCGGGCCAGCAGAGACCGCATCTCGACGATCCCGGCGGCACATCCCTGCCAGAAAACCCGCGGCCGGGCTAGAGAAGGAAAGCAGCCGCAGCCGCCAAGCTTCAACTCGAAAGGAGACCATTCAACGGCCGCGCAGCAGGCAGAGAATTGATCCAGTTGCCGCTCTTCCACTTCACCGAGGAATTTAAGGGTAACGTGAATATTTTCCACCGCCACCCAGCGAAGCTGCCGCCCCCGGCCGACGTTTTTTTCGAGTTCCGCCATCCCGGCCGCCACCTGCCGCAAAAGCAACGACGGCAGGTCAATGGCTGCAAAAACTCTCAATTATGCGCCCCCTCATCCGCGCTCACCAGCCGGACCAGAAGCTCCAGGGCGTGCTGGGCCGCCTGCTCCTTGATCCGCAGCCGGCTGCCTTCATACAGATGACGTTCCACGACCCGTTTTTGCCCATAAGCCCCCGCCAGGTACACCAGGCCAACCGGTTTTTCCTTTGAGCCGCCCCCGGGGCCGGCAATGCCGGTCGAAGCCACGGCCAGTTGGACCCGGCTGCCGGACACCAGCCCCTCAACCATGGCCATGGCCACCTCGGAACTCACCGCCCCGTAGTGCTGAATCAGCAGCGGTGGCACCGCGAGCAGTTCCTCCTTGGCCCGGTTGCTGTAGGTTATCAACCCCCGGTCAAAGTAGGCGGAGCTGCCGGGAACGTTGGTAATCCGGTGGGCAATCAGCCCGCCGGTACAGGATTCCGCCACCGCCAGCCAGATTGAAAGCGGCGGCAGCAAACGCAAAAGTGCATGTTCAGGCATACTAGAAACCGGCCATCATCAAGAGGCGCAAAACAAGGTGGGCCATGATCCCGGCCACCAGGTCGTCCACCACTACCCCAAAACCGCCATGGAGATTTTGATCGCACCAGCTGACGGGAAAGGGTTTGAGGATGTCAAAAAAACGAAACAGCAGAAACGCCGCCACAACGTGCGGCCAGGTAAAAGGAACGAGGGCGGCAGCCAGCAGCAGGCCGACGATTTCATCGATGACAATCACCCCGCTGTCGGGCTGGTGCAGAATCCGCTCGGCCTGCCCGGCAGCCCAGACCGCCAGAATGGTCAGCAGGAGCAGGAGCAGGAAAAACCAGGCGGCGGATACATGGCTGAGCAGCCACCACAGCGGCAGTGCCGCCAGGGTGCCGAAGGTTCCGGGGGCCGCCGGCGCCGCCCCGACATAGGCACCGCTGGCAATGAACAAGGCCAAAGTTTCCCGTTTTTCCGCCGAAATATTTTTTTCAATCATGCAGGGTTACCGCCTCGCTGGGGCAGTTGTCCACGCAGGCGCTGCATTCAATGCATTCCTCGGGAGCAACCACTTGCGGCACCTCGTCCTCAAGGACAAAAACATCCGAGGGACAGACATCCACACACCTGCCACAGCATGAACATTCCTTCCTGTCAATTACCGGATACATGCGCTCATACCTACCCAAATACCATCTTTTTGTCAATCCCTATATCCAATGGGAATACCGTCAAGGTCATGACTATTATGTTGATATTATTACATATATTCAACCAGCAAAATCTTCACACAACTTTTTGAGTTGTTTCGTGAAGGGAAAAGAAGAATAAGTGCGCCCCATCTTCTTCTTTTCCCTTGACAGCAACTATAATTATGTTTTAAGGCTCGATGAGCAATGAAGTATTGGTTAATTTGATAAAATATTGCTTAAATAACTTTCTGGTGCAGCCATGGAGAAGATCGGCAAACGAATCAAGGCTTTGCGGACTGCCAAGCAGTTGACGTTGAAGCAGGTTGCCGCCGGTGCTGGCTGCAGCGACGTTTTTCTTTCCCAGGTCGAACGCAGCCTGGCCAGTCCATCCATTGCCACCCTGAAAAACATCGCCAATGCCCTGGAAGTGAGCATCATCGACCTGATCAGGGACGAGGATGAAGGCCAGGACCAGGTGGTAACCCGCAAAGAAGACCGGATACAGTTCAAGTTTCCCCATACCGAGGTATACAGCGAGCTGCTGACCCGCAATGTCAAGCGAAAAACCATGCAGCCTCTTTACAAGGTGGTCAAGCCGGGCAGCGGCAGCGAAGGTCTTTACAGCCATCAGGGCGAAGAACTGGGCATCGTCCTGGAAGGCACCCTGGAATTGACGGTCGACAACCAGGTATACCAGCTGGAAACCGGCGATTCCTTTTATTTTCAATCATCACGGCAACATGGCTACCAGAACAAGGGCAGCGTTGATGCGGTGCTGATATGGGTTATATCACCACC
>JAOZRP010000334.1 GCA_029940125.1 bacterium | reverse complement strand
CTTAAGTTGAGCAATCAGCAGTCAACCTCAGCTGCTCTGCCGATGAAAATGATTCATCGCTTTTTCCAGGCCCTGCTGGATGATCATTTTCACTGCCGCCTCGGCTTCGACCAGGACATGCTGAACCAGTTCCTGCTCTTCCCCGGCAAAAGGCGCCAGAACGTAGTCAACCACATCATCCGGCCGCTTTTCAAGGCCGATCCCCAGGCGAACACGTCGAAATTCATCGGTGCCCAGGGAGGCGATAATCGAACTCACTCCTTTATGCCCGCCGGAACCCCCACCTGATTTAATCTTTATCTTCCCCAGGGGAATGTCCAGATCATCGTGGATGACAATGAGCTGCTCCGGGCTTCTCAGCTGAAAGAACCTGGTCAGGGCCGCCACCGCCCGGCCGCTTGCATTCATGAAGGTAACCGGTTTTGCCAAAGCAAGCGTGTACGGCGACAAGTCGCCAACCCCGGCTTCGGCCTCCAGCATCGGCAGATGCCGCAACGATACGCCCAGCCCGCTGGCCAACCGGTCAACGGCCTGGAAACCGAAATTATGCCTGGTACACCGATATTCATCCCCGGGATTGCCCAGGCCCACAACCAGAAAGTCCACCGTTTTCACGAGACCACTGGCAGCTACTCTTCCGTCTCGGCAACCGCTTCTGCTACTTCCAGTTCTTCTTCGACCTCTTCACCGACAGGTTCGGCTTCCGCCTTGGCAGCCTGAACGGTAACAATGGTAAAATTAACCGGGGAAACAAACTCTATCCCCTCCATTTCGAGATCATTGACATGGATGGCATCACCAATATCAAGGGCAGAAACGTCTATGGTCAGCTCCTCCGGGATTTCCCGGGGCAGGCACCTGATTTCCAATGAACGTCTAACCAGCTGCAGCAAGCCTCCCTTGGCAATGCCAACCGCCTTGCCAACAAAATTCAAGGGAACTTCAACCTCAATCGGAACCCCGATCTGGATGCCGTAAAAATCAAGATGGGCAGCCCGGCCGGTGACGGGATGATACTGGACGTCCTTGATGATCGCCAGTCTTTCATCGCCTTGGTCGTCGGAATCAAACACCAGGGACACCAGGGTGCTTTGCCCGTATTTATATAAAAAACGGCTTAAAACATGCTCATCAACAGCCAGAGGGGTTGATTCAACTTCCTTACCGTATAAAACCGCCGGAACCAGACCATCGGCCCTCATTTTCTTGACAGCGCTTTTTCCAACCGCGGTTCTGGAACGAACGTTTAATTCAGCTATAGCCATGCGACTTCATACCTCCGTAAAATTACAACAGAATCCAGCAATAAATTGCTGCCCACATCCCAGCCATCGGGATCATCCAAACAGACAGCTGACGGAATCCTCAATATATATTCTCTTGATGGCATCAGCAAACAACCCTGAAACCGACAAAACTTCTATCTTTTCACAACGGGCAACATGATCATGAGCCGGGATGCTGTCGGTAACCACAACCTTTGACAAACGAGACTCTTCGATACGTTCAATGGCCGGACCGGATAAAACCCCGTGCGAGGCGAAGCCATAGACACTGAGGGCGCCTTCCTCCATCAGTACGTTGGCCGCTTTGGTGAGCGTTCCGGCGGTATCAATCATGTCATCAATGATAACCGCAACCTTGCCCTTAATGTCACCAATCACGTTCATTTCTTCCAGAACGTTCGGCCCGCTGCGCCGCTTGTCAATAATGACCAGCGACGACCCCAGTCTTTTCGCGTACGCCCGCGCCCGCTCAACCCCCCCGGCATCCGGAGACACCACGGCGATTTCACCTTCGATATGCTCCTTGACGTACTTGACCAGAACCGGCAGCGCATATAAGTGGTCGACGGGGATGTCAAAAAAGCCTTGGATCTGGCCCGCATGGAGGTCCATGGCGATCACCCGATCCGTACCGGCCACCGTCAACAGGTCGGCCACCAGCTTGGCGGTAATGGGAGCACGGGGTGCAACTTTGCGATCCTGGCGGGCATAGCCGTAATAAGGAATAACCGCGTTGATTTCAGATGCTGAAGCCCGTTTCAGGGCATCAATAATGATCAGCAACTCCATCAGGTTCGTGTTAACCGGATCACAGGTTGACTGGATGACAAAAGCCCGCATGCCCCGCATGCTTTCATGGATCTCCACCATGATTTCGCCGTCGCTGAACCGCTTTACCACGCTCTTGCTCAACGGCACACCCAGATGACGGCAGATTGCCTCGGTCAAGTCAGGGTTGGAGTTTCCCGTAACGATCTTCAGCCTATCCATAAAAAAATCCGCAATTCACGTTTGGACAAAAGCAGCATGTAATAAATATTATTATAAAAAGGGATAAAACATCCCCATTCATATTATCTGGCTGGGGTGGGAGGATTCGAACCTCCGAATGCAGGTTCCAAAGACCTGTGTCTTACCACTTGACGACACCCCAAAATTCACTGCTGTACAACCAAGAAAACTTACGGCGCCGATCCGACAAAACAGCCCACGGCCAGCATCTGGATTGCCGCCCAAGAAAAAAAACGGGCATTGCATGCGCCAGCCCGATACTTGGAACCCTCAAAAAAAGAGCACTCCCGGGGGAAAACAAAAATACGGCAGCTTTAGAGCAGATTGTGAGCCAGGAAAATCCGGCAACCGGAATCACTCCATCTGGTTTCAGCCTCTGTCATAGCCTGAACGGCCGATCCATAATCGGAAAAGACCGCGTACATCACCGAGCCGCTACCACTCATCAAAGCCCCTCTCGCTTCCTGCCGGTCCAAAAGCCACTGCTTCATCTCACCCAGCAGCGGAAATTCGGCAAAAACAACTTCCTCAAAAGCGTTGTAGAGGCAATATTTTTTCTTCCCACCATCCGGCTCAAAAAATTGCCGCATGTTAATATTATATTTACTATTTGTCAACTTATAATTTAATTTTTTATAGGCCCAGGAAGTATCAATGGCAAAGGG
>JAOZRP010000333.1 GCA_029940125.1 bacterium | reverse complement strand
GAATGAGCGAGAGCCATGCCGGAACATCCTGATACCCTGATTTGGGTTGCGGGCGCCAAGCCCGCCTTGGCTTTTAGCAGTTAGCTAATGGCTAACCGCTCAACTTAAGTGAAAGCTGACAGCCCATTCGTAAACCTCAGTTTACGGATGGGTGCTACTTATTCTTAAACAACCCCTTTTGCCCGGGGAAGATAGTGGTTTTTACCCGGGAGTTCTTCTTGCCTTCGACGATGCTGCGTTCCTCATTGAGGAAAAAAATGATTTTCTCTCCTTCAATGATGTTTTTCCCTTCCCTTAACTGCGGCTTGCCGGTCAGGACCACTTTGTTGTCACTGGTATAGAAATGAGCGGTGGCGCAGGTAGCCTTTTTTTTGTCCAGGTTGATGATGACGGAGCCGGCGGCAATAATTTCTTTAACCTCATTATCTTTTTCAGTAAAGATAACGGTCATGGTGTCCGTCGATAAGGTCATTTTGTCCTGACGGGCAAAGACTTTTCCCCTGAAAACCGCTTCCCCCTTTTTCTGGTCGATGTCCAGACGGTCGGCGGTAATGTCAATGGGCGCTTTTGATGATTTGAAACCCGGTGGCGACGCGGAAAAAACCGGTGCCGCCAGCAGCAGGAGCAGGATGAGCAAAAAACTGCCCAGACAAATGGATGAAAAACGACTGGTCATTTTTTTTCTCCCTTCAGGATGATATGTGCTTTAACCCCGCCGGAAAAGTGAAAGCGGTTTTTGGGAACTTCCATGGAGGCCCGTTTGGCCTTGATGCTGAAACCGGTCCGGTTGATGGTGACGGGCTTGTTGATGATGATTTTTTCCTCGTGGTCCAGGTAGATAAGTTCTTCAGTGGTGATGGTGTCCTTGGCATTGTTGATCCGGACGTGGCCGGTCAAGGTAACATTGTTGTTGTCGGTGTTGTAGGTGCCCAGATCGGCTTTGATTATTGTTTGCGAACCGTCGGTGGCGAACAGGATGACCTTGATGTTGGTCAGGACGATGTCGTCGCTGCCCTTGTTTCTCTGGGCCTTGGCTGCCGTCAGTTCCCAGCGCTTTCGCCCGCCTTTGGAATGGGTGTAATGGGCGTCGTTCAGCTCAAATTCCAGCTGCCGGGCGATAGCCGGCAAAACCTTTTTTTTTACTTTCTGGGGAGCGGCACGGTAAAACATGACGGCGGCAAGAATGCCGGCCAGCGCGATTCCCCCGACGATCAATGCAATTTTTTTCATGGTTTCAGCCGAAGTAGCGCCGGGTGAGCCGGTTCCAGGACCCCTGGGTCCGGAGGATGAGTTCACAAAGTTCGCGGATGGCACCGCCGCCGCCGGGATACTGTGAACGCCAGTGAATAAAATCGTCAAGCTCCCGGATGCCGTCAGCGACGGTGGCGGCAAAACCTACCTTTTTCAGCACCGGGATGTCCACCAGGTCGTCACCCACATAGCATATTTCTTCATCCTCAAGGGAAAAGATGGATTTTATCTGCTGGTAGACGGCAATTTTATCATGAACTTTTTGAAAGATTGTTTCAATTCCCAGCTCCAGGGCCCGGTGTTCCACCACCCGGGACTGCCGGCCGGTGAGCAGGGCCAGCTGGAAGCCGGAGCGTTTCAGCAGCTTGAGCCCATGACCGTCGCGCACGTGGAAATGCTTGCTTTCCTCCCCTTGGTCATTGATGATGATCCTGCCGTCGGTCAGGACACCGTCTACATCCATAATCAATCCTTTTAACGGCAGCAGGCGTTGTATCTGATCTTTCCGCAGTTTGAAGGTATTCATGGTAATACTCTATTGGTTATGAACTTTTAGTCGTTGGCTGTCAGCTCTTAGTGCCTTACGCCTGATGTCCTCGAAAATCGGGGTCTGTCCCCTATTTTTAGACTACGCCGGCCCGCAGCAGGTCATGCAGGTGCAGCAGGCCGACCGGCCGTGTTTCACTTTCGTTTTCGACCACGAAAACGGAGGTAATGGCGTACTGTTCCATCATCTGCAGCCCCTGGCTGGCCAGGGCGTCGGCACTGATTTTTTTAGGGTTGCCGGTCATGATTCTGGCTGCCGGGAGTTTCAAAAGGTTGTCGTATTGTTCCAGCGAACGCCGCAGGTCGCCGTCGGTGATTACTCCCACCAGCCTGCCCCTGCCGTCAGTGACCCCGGTAATGCCGAAGCCCTTGCCGGTAATTTCCAGCAGGGTTTCCTTCATGCTGGTTTCCGTGGTTACCAGCGGGATTTCATCCCCCGTGTGCATGATGTCGCTGATCCTCAGCAACAGGCGTTTGCCCAGGGTGCCTCCCGGGTGCCGCTGGGCGAAGTCTTCCTCGCTGAAGCCCTTGGCGGTAAGCAGCACCGCCGCCAGGGCATCCCCCATGGCCATGGTCGCGGTGGTGCTGGCGGTGGGTGCCAGTCCCAGGGGGCAGGCTTCCCTGGCCACGTGGATGTCGAGGGCGATGTCGCTTACCCTGGCCAGCTCCGATTGGATGTTGCCGGTCATGCAGATAAGCGGCAGGCCGAACCTTTTCACCGCCGGAACAATTTTTACCAGTTCTTCGGTGTTGCCGCTGTAGGAGATGGCCATCACCACGTCATTGCGGGACAGGATGCCCAGATCGCCGTGCAGTCCTTCGGTGGGATGCAGAAAAATCGCCGGGGTGCCGGTGCTTGAAAGGGTGGCGGCAATCTTTCGGCAGATGATGCCGGATTTGCCAACCCCGGTAATCACCACTTTTCCCTGGCACTCGGCCAGCAGCCGCACGGCTTCGACAAAATCCGGACCAAGGCGTTCTTCCATCTGGCTGATGGCCCGGGCTTCGATAGCCAGGGCCTGGCGACCTTCATCGATAATGCGCCGGCTGTCTTTAATCACCATCCCGTTCCTTGTCTGTTTTTACCATGTCCTAAACCTGAATCAAGCTGTTAGTACCTTACCCCTGAAATGCTGTCACTCTTTTCAGTACCCCCTTGAGGGGTGAAAAAA
>JAOZRP010000332.1 GCA_029940125.1 bacterium | reverse complement strand
CCTTTAACATTGACACCATCGCAGATTACATGCATGATAGCTGATAAATCAAGATCATTTTATTTTCCTGGCAGCCTTACCGTTTACTGGCAACCTCATGTTTGATCGAATTTCCATTTCTCAGAAAATCCTTCTGGCCTTTGCCTTTGTCCTCATCTGTCTGCTGGCCGTCAACATCTATTCCCTGCTGGAAATCAGAAAGATTTCCACCATTGTCAACCAGCTGACCGCCGTGCAGTTCAACCTGTGGGACGACTGCCAGCGGCTGGAGCAGGCCACCGACAACGCTTACAAGGGGATGCGCAAGTACCTGCTGCTGAAAAAAGCCACCTACGCCGAGCTGGTCAACGACAACCTGGAAGAGGCCAAAAGCATCATGGCCACCGTGCTGCAGTATCCCCTGGCTGCCAACCAGAATCTCCTCAGGGTTCAGCTGATCAAACAATTATCCGCTTTTCACACCCTGCTCCAGGAGATGTTCAGCCTGCACGAAGGCTCCAACGCCGGCAGCTATATTGAAAAGATGAAACAGCATTACGAACAATGTCAGGAAACCCTGGCAAAATTTCAGCTCTCCGGCTACCGGGAAATCAATCGGAGCTTCAATAAAACGCGCAATATTACCAACCGCTACGAACACGATCTGATAATTTTTTCCGCTTTGACCTGCCTGGCCCTGCTGATCATGTTTCTGTGGATCAACTATTCCATCAGGCATTCGCTCGGCACCATCATCAGCGGGATGAAGAAAATAACCCAGGGGGACTTCACCTCCCGCATCCACGGTTTTCGCGATCAGGAAATCGGCAGACTGGCCATGTATTACAACATCATGGCCAACCGCCTGACGGAGTTTGACGAGGTGAAGGCCTCGTTCATCGCCAATCTCTCCCATGAGATCAAAACCCCGTTGACCTCCATGAGGGAATCCCTTTCCCTGCTGCTGGAAAAGATCGTCGGCCCCCTGAACGAAAAGCAAACGCTCCTGGTCAAAATCAACCTGGACGAAACCGACCGGATCATTAAAATTGTTTCCGACCTGCTTGATATTTCCCGCATCCGGGCCGGGGTGATTTCCTACAACTTTGCCCCCGGCAACCTGACCGATCTCCTGCGTTCCCGGATGCTGGCCGCCGAACCCCTGGCTGCCAGGAAAAACATCAGCCTGAGCCTGGTCCGTGAAAGCCTCCTGCCGCCCCAGGAATTTGACGCCCTGCGCCTGGGGCAGGTCATCGACAACCTGCTTTCCAATGCCATAAAATTCACCCCGGAGGGCGGCACCATTGAAATCAAAGTGGGTCGGAAAAATGACTTCACTGCCGATCACATCCCTGTTCTGCCGGACAACCTGGCAGACAATTTCATCTTTTTTTCCATTGCCGATTCCGGCGCCGGCATCCCGGAGGCCCTGTTGGACCAGATTTTCGACCGCTTCCAGCAGGGATACCAGTGGATGCCCGATCATGGTCAAGGTTCAGGCGTCGGCCTTTCGATTGCCAAATTTTTTATCGAAGGTCATCATGGGCTTATCTGGGCCCACAACCGCTCCGCCGGCGGCTGCGTTTTTCATGTGATCATGCCGGAAAAACCGGAAGCAGCAGGAAATGAAAGACCGGAGGCCGAAAATGATTAAAAACCATCACTCCCGCGTCGTCCCCCCCTGGCTGCTGCTGGTGCTGCTGTTGAGCTTCATCTTGCAACTAAGTGCCTGCGCCCCGCTGAAAACAGAGAATGGCAGCATTCTGCCTCATCCCATGGACTTTGGCAGCCAGCACCAGAAGCTTCGGAACAGCCTGGAACAAGCCAGGGAATTGATCCGCCAGGGCAAGCTAAAGGACGCAAATCAGGTGTTAAGTTCACTGCACAATGTTGAGATGAACATTCCAGAAAAAAATGAATATCATTTTCTCAGCGGTTTGATTTTTGCATTAAAAGAATATCAATACCAAAATTACCAGCGGGCTCTGCGTCACCTGAAACAGGTAAAAAATGATCCTGAAGACCAGAGTCTGTACCCGGTGTACAGCGACCTGCTGAGCTACCTTCTCCATGACGTTATCCGGCAGTACTACCAGATCAAGGAATTGGAACAAACCATTGACCAGCAGGAGCAGGAAATCATGAACAACCAGGACGCCTGCAGCACCTTGAAAACAACGGCGGAGTCCCTGGCTGAAAACTGCAGGGAACTGCGGGAAAAGAATCGGCAGCTGAAGGAAAAGATAAAAGCAATCATGAAGATTGATACGGAATAAGTGGAATACGTATGAACACGACGCCTGAATCCGGCAGAATCCTGCTGGTTGACGATGACCAGAATATCCTTGAAGTTTTGAAGATACGGCTGGAGTCAATCGGTTATACGGTTGAGGGTCATCGCTCTCCCCGGCAGGCCTTCCAGGCCTTTGCCAATGGCCGCTTCGACCTGGTGATCACCGACCTGAAGATGGCCGAGATGGACGGTTTGACCCTGATGAAGGAAATCCTGGCCCTTGACGCCAACATGCCGGTCCTGATCCTCACCGCCCACGGCACCATTGCCAACGCGGTGACGGCCATGAAGGAAGGGGCCTACGGCTATATCACCAAGCCTTTCCAGCCCGAGGAGCTGGCCATCCAGGTTAAAAACGCCATTGAAAAATCGCACCTGCGGGCGGAAATCAGCCGGCTGCAGGACATGCTGGAAGATGAACGCCAGCAGCAGTCGCCGATTATTTCCACCAGCCCGGCCATGCGCAGCGTCATCAAGACCATCAGCGCCATCAGCAATTCCAATTCGACGGTGATGATCCTGGGCGAGAGCGGCACTGGAAAAGAGCTGGTGGCCCGGGAAATTCATCGCCGCAGCCCGAGGAATCGCAAAAGCTTCATCGCCGTCAACTGCGGCGCCATCCCCGAATCCCTGCTGGAGAGCGAGCTGTTCGGCTACGCCAAGGGGGCTTTTACCGGGGCGGCAAAAAACCATGCCGGCAT
>JAOZRP010000331.1 GCA_029940125.1 bacterium | reverse complement strand
TCGTTTTTTTGTGACCGCATTTCAGGCGTAAGGTACTAAAAACTAACCATTCAACTTGGGTTTGAATATGATCGGCATCATTACTGCTTTTCGCCATGAACTGGCACCCATGCTGGAGGGGAGCTCCTGGCAGACGGAAAAGGTTGGCGGGCGGCTTTTTTATCAGCGGACCCTGGCCTCGGGAACCGAACTGGTTGCCACCTCGTCCGGCCTGGGGAAGGTCATGGCTTCCGCCACTACCCAGCTGATGATCAGCAGTTTTTCCCCCCGTCTGCTGATCAACTTTGGTTCCTGTGGCGGCCTGGCTCCCGGGTTGAAGGTGGGAGATGCGGTGCTCGCTTCTTCGGTGATCGAGTATGATTTTGACAGCCTGCACAAAGCTTCTCCCCGGCTTGAATGTGAGCCGGCCTGGATAGAGCTGCTGGGGAAAAAGTTTCCCTTTTTAAAAGTCGGTCCCCTGGCCTCGGCGGACCAGAATGCCGACACCCCGGAAAAAAGGGCCTGGATCCATGAACAGTTCCAGGCCCTGGCGGCCGACTGGGAAGGGGCGGCGGTGGTCCGGGTGGCCCATCGCAACCAGCTGCCAGCCCTGGTGGTCAGGGGGGTGACTGATGTCGGTGATGATGAATTGAGCCGTGAGTATGCCGTGCATGCCGCCCATGTTTTGGCTGAAATGTCTGACTTGTTGAACAATATTATTATTGCTATCGATGAACAGCTGCGCCGCGGCAGTCAATGCTGATGCTTTAGTGCCTGCTGTGTTTTTTCGGACGGGTCAGTGTGCCGGTTTTTACCGGTCTGCCTCGTTATTGATGAAGGACGTTCCATCGTGCTGAAACGGTTGACTCCCCCACAACTTATTGTCATCAGTTTTGCCTCCATTATCCTGCTGGGCAGCCTGATGCTGATGCAGCCGCTGGCCGTGAACGGAGCGCCGTTGAAATTTGTCGACGCCCTTTTTACTTCCGCGTCCGCCGTCTGCGTGACCGGCCTGGTGGTGGTTGACACCGGCAGCCGTTTCACCTTGCTTGGTCAATGGATCATCCTGGTTCTTATCCAACTGGGCGGCCTGGGAATTATGACTTTTTCCGTGGTCTTCATCCTCCTGCTGGGCAAAAAACTGGCATTCCGCGAAAAGATTCTTATCTCTGACACCTTTTCCCATTTGCCGGTTGACAACATTGCCTCCCTGGTAAAACAGATATTTTTCTTTACCTTTGCCATCGAAAGCGTGGGGGCGCTGCTGCTTTTTTGCCGCTGGCTGCCGGAACATGCCTGGTCCCATGCCCTTTACCTGGCGGTTTTTCACGCGATTTCCGCCTTTTGCAATGCCGGTTTTTCTCCCCTGCCGGACAGCCTGATGGGCTACCGGAGCGATATCCTGGTTAACCTGACCGTCATGATGCTGATTATCTCGGGAGGGCTTGGCTTTTTAGTAATTATGGAGCTTCGCTATTATTTCCTGCGCCGGTTCCAGCGGTCCCGCCGGTCCCTGTCCCTGCATACCAAGCTGGTGCTGACGGTTACCCTGCTGCTCATTTTTGGTGGAGCGGGACTGCTGTATTTTACCGAGCAGTTTCATACCTTGCAGCAGGTGCCGGTGGGAGAAGGACTGCTGGCCGCCGTTTTTCAATCGGTAACCGCCAGAACGGCCGGTTTCAACACCCTGGACATCGGTGCCTTTGGCAATGCTTCCCTCTTAGTGCTGATCTGCCTGATGTTTGTCGGCGCTTCTCCCGGCTCCTGCGGCGGCGGCGTCAAAACCACGGCCCTGGGAGTGTTTGCCATGATGATGTGGACCCGGATGACCGGGAAGGAACATGTGAGCCTTTACGGGAGGACGCTGCCGCGCAATACTATTTTCAGTGCCTTCAGCATTATTACCACCGCCGGCCTGATCCTGGTGCTGTTCCTGCTGGTTTTATCCATATCGGAAGCTTCGTCACCGTTGCCGCTGGCGGTTGAACGGGGCCGCTTTCTCAATCTCCTTTTTGAAGAAGTATCGGCGTTTGCCACCGTCGGCCTGTCAACCGGTATTACTTCGAGCCTGTCGGCATTCGGCAAATGCATGATCGTCATGCTGATGTTCATCGGCCGGGTTGGTCCCCTGACGGCGGTCTTGTTTTTCGCCCGCCGGCGCCCCCGGGGAAATTTTCAGTATGCCGAAGAACAGGTCATGATCGGCTAGGGCTGGATCAAAAGAATAATGGAGGATGTGTCATGAGGCTTTTCGTGGTTATCGGCATGGGAAACTTCGGCTACTATACCGCCCGGCGCCTTTACGAAATGGGTAGTGAAGTAATGGCGATCGATCATAATAAGGAACGGATCCAGAGCATCAAGGACCAGGTGTCCAGGGCGGTGGTGGCCGACGCCACCGATCGCGAGGCCTTGGAGCGGCTCGGCGTTCCTGATGTAGACGTGGCGGTGGTCAGCGTCGGCGACCGGCTGGATACCAGCATCCTGATTACCCTTTACCTGAAGGAGATGGGGGTGAAGGAGGTGATGGTGAAGGCCGTGACCGAGGACCACGGCAAAATCCTGGAAAAAATCGGGGCCAGCAGCGTTATCTTCCCCGAGCGTGATTCCGGGGTGCGGCTGGCCAACAGCCTCAGCTCTCCCAATGTGATTGAACATCTGCCCCTGAGCCAGGGCTACAGCATCCTGGAAATGGCAGTTTCGGCCAAGCTGGTGGGCAAGACCCTGAAGGAACTGCGATTGAGAAATCGCTTCGGGGTTCAGGTCATTGCCATCAAGGAGCTGGTTCCGGAGCGGATGCATCTGCCCCCGGACCCTGATTTTGTGCTCAAGGACAGTGACATCCTGATTGTTGTCGGTCAGGATGAAAGCCTTGAATCGCTGAAGAAACTTTCGTCGTCATAATACCCTAGCGCGGGCGTAACGCCCGCAACCCAAATCAGGATATCAGGATGTTCCGGCATGACTCTCGCTCATTCTCGCGGCACATCGTGTGCCGC
>JAOZRP010000330.1 GCA_029940125.1 bacterium | reverse complement strand
GTAAAAACGGAAAAATAAAAAGGGGTGCATCATGATTGATTTGACGGGAAAAGTAGCCATCGTTACCGGCGGCAGCCGGGGCATCGGCGCTGATATCGCCAGGCTTCTCGGGCGTCTGGGGGCCAAGGTGGCGGTAAATTACAACAAGAGCGCCGACAAGGCGGAAGAAGTAGTGGCGGACATCAAGGCTGCCGGTAGCGACGCCCTGGCCTTCCAGGCTGATGTTTCCAGCTTTGCCGACGCCGAAAAAATGGTGGAAACGGTCAAGGAAGCCTGGGGTACCGTGCACATTATCGTTACCAGTGCCGGGATGAACTGGGACGGCGTCATCTGGAAGATGACCCCGGAACAGTGGCAGAAGGTCATTGACGTGGATTTGACCGGAACCTTCAATTTTATCCGGGCCACGGCTCCCACCTTCAGGGAGCAGAAGTACGGACGCATTATTACCATTACCTCCATCAACGGCCTGCGGGGCAAATTTGGGCAGACCAATTATTCCGCCGCCAAGGGCGGCGTGATTGGCTTGACCAAGGCCGCTGCCAAGGACCTGGGCAAATACCTGGTGACCAGCAACTCGGTGGCGCCCGGCTTTATCCTTACCGAGATGGGTGAGGCGATGCCCGATGACTTCAAGCAGATTGCCATCAATGAGGGCGTCTTGAAAAAAGCCGGCAAGCCGGAAGACGTGGCCAACCTGGTGGCCTTCCTGGCTTCCGATGCCGCTGGCCACATTACCGGAGAAGTGATCAAAGTGGATGGCGGCCAGTACATTTAAGGGAGTGGCTCAAAATCTGAGAGGTTTCTGAGAAGTTATTGTTATTCGAGTGAACGGGGGGAAACATGGCTGATTATCAATTTGTTACCTATGAAGTGAAGGATGGCGCGGCTTTCCTGACCATCAACCGGCCGCCGCTGAACTGGCTGGACATCGCCACCATGCGGGAGATGAACCAGGCCTTGGATGAAGTGCTGGCTGCCGGCGCGGACCTGAAGCTGCTGGTTGTTCAGGCGGCCGGTGATAAAGCCTTTTCGGTGGGGGTGGATGTTGCGGATCATACCGATGATAAGGTTGATGCCATGATTGAGGCTTTTCACGGGATTTTCCGCCGTCTGGACAAGCTGGAGATTCCGTCGCTGGCCGCGGTAAAAGGCGCCGTCCTGGGCGGCGGCTGCGAAGTGGCCCTTTTCTGTGACATGGTGCTGGCGGCAGAAAACATCAAGATCGGCCAGCCGGAGATCAAGCTGGCGGTTTTCCCGCCCATTGCCGCCGCGGCTCTGCCGGCGATTGTCGGTCCCAAAAAAGCCTATGAAATGGTGCTGGGCGGCGAAGCCATACGGGCGCCGGAAGCCCTGGCCTGCGGCCTGGTCAACAAGGTGGTGCCGGTGGATCAGTTTGACGATGAGCTGGCCGCTTTCGTCAAGCGATTCACTTCCCTGAGCGGTTCGGCCCTGCGTTCCACCAAAAAGGCGCTCAAGGCCGGGCTGGGAAAACCTTTCGCGGCGGCCCTGGATGAGATTGAAGACCTGTATCTGAACGATTGCATGAAGAACGTCGACGCCCATGAAGGTTTAAACTCATTTTTGGAGAAACGAAAACCGGAATGGAAGAACAGGTAGCAGATAAAAAATATAAATTCAGCTGCCGGAAGAACCAACAACCATAAGGAGGTTTTTATGTCTGGTGTACCGAAAATGATTCAAACTTGGCAGATGGTTCAACCAACATCAAAAAATAAGGAAACCGGGGAGGTGATCCCGGGAAGATTGGAAAAGACTGAGATACCGGTACCGGAGTTAAAAGAAGGAGAGGTTTTGGTTGAGGTCGCCGGCTGTGGTGTGTGTCATACGGATTTGGGTTTTTTCTACGACGGAGTTCCCAATGTTAACAAACCGCCATTGACTCTGGGTCATGAAATTTCTGGAACAGTGGTTGCCGGAGATGAAAATTGGATTGGGAAAGAAGTGCTTATCCCGGCGGTGATGCCCTGCAGGAAATGCCTGCTTTGCAAAACCGGTCGTGGTAACCGTTGCCTTAATCAGAAGATGCCGGGCAACAGTCTGGGGATTTATGGCGGTTTTTCCAGCCATATACCGGTTCCCAGCATTGATCTCTGTGAAATTAAAGATAGAAAGGGCATTCCTTTGTCTCATCTGTCTGTGGTTGCCGATGCCGCTACCACTCCTTATCAAGCAACGAGACGGGCTGATTTGCGGCCGGGGGATAACGTGATAGTTATCGGTATTTGCGGTGGCGTTGGTCAGTATGTGGGACAGATTGTTAAAGCTTTGGGGGCAAAAACAGTTATCGGTATAGATATTAATCAGGAAAGACTGGAGAGGGCACTCAAATTTGGGGCTGACGCTGTCATTCATGCCGCCGGTAAAGATGCCAGGGAGATATCTAAAGAATTCAGGAATTTTTGCAAGAAGAATGACCTGCCCAACTTTGGCTGGAAAATATTTGAGGTGTCAGGGTCAAAGTCTGGACAGGAAACTGCTTTGAGCTTGCTTGGGTTTACCGGAAAATTGATTGTCGTTGGTTTTGGCCTGGCCAAGCTGGAATATTCCATCAG
Organism: bacterium; assembly: GCA_029940125.1. GTDB lineage: Bacteria > Desulfobacterota > Anaeroferrophillalia > Anaeroferrophillales > Anaeroferrophillaceae > DQWO01. The sequence goes on along the minus strand of JAOZRP010000330.1, from coordinate 408 downwards.
CAGATTGATGGCTTTTGATGCCGAAATTATCGGAACATGGGGTTGCCTGCCTGAATATTATCCAATTGTTTTGGATATGGTGTTGGATGGCAAGATCAACCTTAAAGAATTTGTGCAGACCAGGCCCATGAGTACTATTGCCGAAGCTTTTGCCGAGGCCCATGCTACACCGCCGGTAAAAAGGATTGTTTTAGAACCAGATTTTTAGCATCTGAGAGACATTTAAAACTAAATCAAGCTGTTGCCGTATTAGTTTAATGATTACATGACATTAACTATTACAAACTTTCACCCGTTAGGTGTAAGTTTTCATGAATGCAAAGCCTTGATTTTTCATGGCTCAACGCTCATCGCTAACAGCCAAGGCGGGCTTGGCGCCCGCAACCCAAATCAGGGTATCAGGATGTT